>CAZHPP010000265.1:0-5938 GCA_964534535.1 uncultured Victivallales bacterium
TTCATTTCTGAAAAGCGGTATACTTTCTGTTGCGCTGTCCTTTCCGCGGAATATGGTCCGCGGCATCCTCCGAATAAGGGAGGAATCCCTGCTCTATGGAGTCCGGACTTTCCTCTCCGCCTTGCGGCGGAGCGACCGCCGCCCCGTTTTCCCGGGGCTTAATATAGCACGTTCCGGCGGAATTGCCAGCGGTCATTCCGCAAAAATCACGGAGGAGGTGACGTACTGGTTGTCCGGCATGATTACCGAAAGATATGCTGCAAACCATTTTTTTGGAAGATCGGCCGAAATCTTGGAACTCGTCCGGTCGACCGCGGCCGGGTACGGATGCCAGTCGCGCTCCTGATTCGGCTTCAGGCCGTCGGTGCACACCATGAGCTCGGCATAGCGCGGTTCGCCGTCGAAATATGCGGCGCTGAAAACGCCGTTGTCGAGGTGTGCGCCATGGAGTTTGATCCGCTTGTGGCCGTTCTTCAGGTGTTCGGCGAAAAATCCTTCGAATTCAGGCTGGGATTCGCCTGCATGCCCGTGTGCGTGAGGCCAGCGGAGTTTCAGCGCCCGGTCGCAGAGTCCGGGAATCAGGTCGGAGGACTTCTGCCACTGCGGAACGTAAAACGCGCTGTCGCCGGTTCCAGCGAACCAGAGCGTGGGCGCGTTCACGTTTTCCAGAAAGTTGGAGGGATCCCATTCATTTTTCCACCATCGGAATGCTTTCAGTGAAAGTTTTTTCATGGAATCGTCGTCGGTCCAGCGGCTGGCTTCGGTGAGAAAACCGCATCCGTAGACGGGAATATGCGCCTTGAAGCGCGGGTCGATTCCGCAGACGATGCAGGAAAGCACAGCGCCCCAGCTGACGCCCGTAATTCCGATCCGTTCCGGATCGACCTCCGGCATGGCGCGGAGCAGATTGTGGGAAAAAATCACGGCGCTCACGGCATGCGTGAACCACTGGTCCTCCGGCGGAAGGTCTCCCTGGTCGAACGCTCCCCAGCCGGGAGCTCCGGAAAACGAATGGCGCGGCCATCCGCCCGCGGGCTGGCCGTACGAATGGAGCGGCGGAACGGGAGCCGCACCGCAGTTGTCCGCGGCGATTGCGGCGTATCCGCGGCTGTTCCACCACCGGACCCACGACAGAAACGCGGTGCCGCCGCCTCCGTGCACAAGCACGATCCCGGGCACCGGATGTTCCGCGGAAGCGCCTTCCGGCAGGCCGACCCACGCGAACACGCGGGTATTCTTCCATCCGCTGAAGAAGATCGGCTTTATGCCCGGTTCATCGGCGCGGAGATGAGTGCATTCAAAGACTTCCGGCTTCCGGACGAGCCATTCGGCTCCGAGCGATGCAAGGTATTTTGCCATAAGTTCTTCCCTGTCATTTCAGGATGACGGCATAAAGGACGGGATATTCCTTCCCGAACTTGCGGAAGACCACGGTCGAATCTGCTGGAACGTCAAATTCCTTTGCGGCGAACGGCTTCGCGCCGTTCACGGAGACGGAGGGAATGCCGTCGCATTCGAGCGTGACATGGCCGGATTCGGGGAACGCGATCTTCACGAATCCGTTCGGGAACACGGGATTCCCGACGAAGCGGCCGAGCTTACCGTCCTTCAGGAACGCATGGGAGGCGTGCATGTTCCGGATGCAGCGCCAGTCGTCCGTGATCGAGCCGGGGACGATCACCAGCTCCGCGCCCGGTTCGAGCCGTTCGCGAACGGCAGTCTCGGCCCGGTATTCCTCCAGGAGCAGATGCGCCATTCCGGCGAGAGGCCGGGAATAAATCTTTTCGATCGGCAGCAGATTTTCATGTTCATGGGAATCGTGGCCCATGCCGTTGCAGAATGCCGCCGCTGCCGGCACCGTTTCCGGCGGAAGGGCGGCAAGTTCGCGCAGAAGCGTTTCCGGCTCATGCCTGCGGTTCGCCATGTCCTCGAAATAGGAGGCCGTGACGCGGCAGAGCATGGAAATCGCATCGGAGGCTGTTTTCAGGTTGTTCCACAGACGGGAAAGAACCGCATGGCGTTCCGGCGGAATCAGCGGACGGAGCTCCTCCAGCAGGGCGAGCCCCTTCTTCACGAGTTCGGCGCCTTCACGCTTTTCGCTCAGGATCAGGGCCGTCCCGACGGCATGATGGTCCGTGAGCACGGACCAGATTCCGGAACATTCGGCGAAGGACGTTCCCTTCGGGGCGAACATGGTGAAGAATCCTCCTGCCTTGAGCCATTTGAGATCGGACTGGGGCGGGAACTGGTGGAAGATCAGACTGCCGTCGATATAGCAGATTTTTTCGATTGCCTCCAGCCCGAGTTTTCCCAGCAGGATCAGCCGGTCCGCGGCTTCCGGAGGATAATTCTGCTTTGCATAGAGCTTCAGGATGTCGTCCGCGGAAAGCTCCGGATGCCGGATCGCCTGCGTGTAGGCGAACAGGTTCACCGGATAAAGGTCAAAAATGCTGTTGCCGACGCGGTCGACCCGGATCGCAAAGCGGGAAACGCCGCGGCGGAGCGCATAATTCACATACTTGACGATGTTCTCCACGTTTTCCGCGGGCAGGAATCCGGCGCCCAGAAATTCGCCCAGGGAATCGCATTCGGCGGAAAACGGCAGATTTTCCACGGGAGTGAGAAACGGATTTTCCGGAAGGAACGGGTCGAAGTCGTACGGCGTGATCTTGGTTTCGATTTCAAAGGCATGGCGGCGGGCAGCGAGCCTGGCGCCCTGGAGGATGTCCTCGTAATCCTGACGGATCGAACCGAACGAACGCAGGACGAAGCGTTTTCCGAGGCGTTCGCATACCTGCGCGAAAATGCCGGAAATGCGTTCAACCACGAGTTCGGGCGGATATCGGTCCGGGCTGGAGTTGTGGATGGCGGAAAAGTCGGCTTCCGTGAGCGTGAGCACGATTCCGTCCAGCTCCGGAACGGCCGCAAATGCCTCCGTGAGCTTGCGCTCCAGAAACGAACGGTACGCTTCGCCGAGAAGATCAAATTCGCCGTTTTCGTCCAGAAGCCCCGGATTGAGCTCAAGGACTTCCCTGCGCACGGTCACTTCCCGGTGCCAGTAGATCACCTTGCGTCCGATCGAATGCGCGATTTCCAGAATTTTCCGGAGCGTTTCGCGGTTCTGCAGAATGCGCGGATGGTCTTCGGGCTTTCCGCCGAACAGACAGAGGCCGTCGAGCCCGCCGTCGGGCGTATGGCATTCGCCGCAGATTTCAAAACTGTCGACGTCGGAATTTTTTGCAAGTTCCGCGATCCGGCGCATATAGTCCGCGTCAAGCGGGACCGGATGCATCAGCGACCAGGTGATTTCAGCAGGCTTCATCCGAAGTCTCCTCCATAGAGCGCACGGTAATGGGCGGCGGGAGTCGTTCCCGCATTTTTGAATTCCATGTCGAACATCTCTCGGGTTTTCCGGAACCCGGCCTTCAGCAGCAGGGCCTGAAATTCCTTCTGCGAGTCGTACGTGATGATTCCGACGGGGCCGGGACCGAGCGAGGCGGCCGCGGCGGCCAGGCGGAACGCGCCTTCCGGCGAAACCGCTTCCAGCGCGCTGATCATGCGCCGCTTTCTGCCGTGCCGTCCGAGCACGAATCCTTCCGGCGAAACGAGCGCAAGTCCGGCATTGTGCCTGAAATTCCAGTCGAAGAGCGGTCCGCGGAACACGCCGTAATTCCGGGAATCGGCCTCCGCGGCGCGCGCCGGAAAGTCCGCCGTCATGGGCGAGATTCCCCGCAGGTCAAGTTTCCCGCACTGCAGCGAATCCGCTTCAAAACAGGAGATCATGCGGCGCGTTTTGAAGCCGATTTTTTCATAGACTTTGCTGCCGTCGGGCGAAGCGTCCAGACGGAACACGCGGCAGCCGGAATAACGCTGCTTGAGAAATTCGATCATGCGCGTGGCAAATCCGCGGCGGCGGAATTCCGGTTTCACGATCACCATGTTGATGAAGAGCATTTCATTTTTGCCGTAAGTTACCGCGCCCGCGGTCCCGGCAAGCGTGCCTTCGCAGAAGAGAAAGTAACCCTGAGCCCAGCCGTTCCCGGCCATGGCCGCGCATTCTTCTCGCGAATGGTTCCATCCGGCGAGGCCGGACATTTCATAAAGAAGCGGCGCTTCCTCCGGCTTCATTTCGCGTATTTCGATCATTCCCGGAATCCTTTCGTTGAACGGGAATATACATTGAAATAAAAAAAAATCCAACCCGGACAGGAATTTTTTGTCCCCTGGAAAAATCAAAAATAAATTTGCATTCGCAGAAATCGGCGGTATAGTAACCGCAGAGTTCAAAATAAATGAATGGAGGTTCTATTATGCTGAAGAAGTATGCGTTCACCCTCGTGGAGCTCCTGGTCGTCATCGGCATCATCGGAATTCTTGCCGGAATGCTTCTCCCGACACTCGCAGCGGCCCGTAAAAAAGCCCAGACCACCACCTGCATCAACAACATGAAACAGGTTGGAACGGCTCTCATGATGTACACCGGCGACAACAAGAATGCAACGACCGAAATGGTTGACTCGGACAACATTTACTATCCTGCCAAACTGAATAAATATGTCGGTGCCAACATCTGGTCCTGCAGCGCTGTCGAAGACGACAAATATTTCCTCTATAAGGAAGATGGTACTGCAGCTGGGACTAGCGATACTCCATTTTTCAAGGTAAACTATGTGATGAATGCCACACATAATAGTGAAACGGTTTATTTCAGCACCGGCGTTAAAATCACCAGTTTCAAGAGTTCCACCGCCATCTTCGCCTGCGAAAACAACAAGAATAACAACCCGAACTTTGCAGCCACATATAATACGGACAAAAACAAAACATTCGATCTTTTCACGCTCACGCTTGCAGGCGGCAGCGCGACCGAGCCGGATGCGGTCCATGACACCAACAAGACCAACTTCCTTTATTCCGACAATCACGTTTCCACGCTCGGTCAGGTCACCATGCGCGACCTTTATTTCAAGTATTGATTGCATGCTTCTTCGCTTTTCGCCCCGGATCCTGAAAATCCGGGGCTTTTTTTTAGACTTTGAACAAGGCTTGCAGTTTAACAGGAGAATCTTGAGGATGAAGGATCGGGGAAATGTCTGCTTCACGTTCGACGACCGCAATTTCAAGGGCTGGCTGGACGCCATGCCGCTGTTCCGGAACTTTCATGCGCACGCCACGTTCTTCGTGTGCGGACCGATCGATTCCGAGGCCGCGGACTGCATGAAGGTCCTTCAGTCGGAAGGCCATTCCCTCGGGCTCCACACCATGGACCATGCGGATTCGACTCCGTTCTTCGAATCCCGGGGAGGGGACGCCTATTACCGTGAACAGATTCTTCCGCAGCTGGAAGCCTGCCGCGCGAACGGACTCCGCATCCGTTCGTTCGGGTATCCCAACAACCGGCATTCGGACGAAACGGATTCGTTCCTGGGGAAATATTTCCAGCGGTTCCGCGCGGGGAACACCGGACTTCCCGAGGAGAAGATTTATCTTTCCTCCGCGAATCCTGCAAAGCAGCGCGTGATGTGCGCATACGGGATCGGCGAATATTACCATACGGTGGAAAGCGAACTTCTGGCGAAACTGGAACATGCGTCGGAGACGGGGACATGCGTTTCGTTCTTTTCGCATGACATTGCGGAAAAGCCGAACCGGATCAGCATTTCGGTTTCCCTGCTGGAAAGCTGCCTGAAGAAGGCGGAAGGACTCGGACTGAAGGTCTGCTGCTTTGACGAACTTCCGCAGTTTTCCGGCGTGACGAATCCTTCCCTGTGAACATTCCGGACTTTGCGATCCGGCTGTTCCCTGCGGAAGTCCTGGGAAAATTCCGTTTTTTCAGAAAAGGCCTCTTGTTTTTTTTATTTTATGTGTTATAATATAATACAAAGAAACGGAGACGTGCCTTTGCGATATGGTTTTCGGCGGCGGGGAAACGGTTTCC
>CAZHPP010000266.1:0-5930 GCA_964534535.1 uncultured Victivallales bacterium
CGAAGGGGCTGATTGAAAATTTGAAGACAAATCCGAGTTTGCGCAGGCTTTGCGGCTGGGAATATCGCGGAGAAGTTCCGTCCGAAGCGGCATTTTCACGAGTGTTCGGGATTTTTTGCCCGAGAAAAAGTCTGCGATACAATCCATGCAGCGGTTGTTCGGGAAAAACATACCGGCAAATTGGTTGGCCATGCAAGCCATGATTCAATTGCGATCATCGGTCGCGAGAAGGATTGCCGCAAGAACGCGCCGAAACTCAAGCTCAGAAAGAAGCGCGGGCGCAAAAGTAAAGCGGAGAGAGCTCGGCACGAGCAACGATTCTGTATGATTTAGCGGATTCCGCCTATGACGCGGAAGAAATCAGGACCGTTTCGGAAAAGCTGGGACATGTACCGTTTATTGATCCTAATCCGCGCGGAGGAAATAAGGTTGAAAGATTCGCTATCGGGAACGCTCAACGGATGAACGAGTCAACTCGGATTTGAAAGACAACTATGGCGCACGTCATGTCAGAGTGAAAGGGCATTGGAAAGTCCTGTGTCATCTGATGTTCGGCGTAATCGCCATTACAGTAAAACAACTGTTCAATATGCTTGGAAATTAAAAAAAGAAATCCCGTGGTGACGGGAATGGAGGTTCACGCGCAAAAAACCGATCTTTTACGGCTTTATGGAAAAAAGTCGTACCGAATGCATCAAGACGGGCTTGATGCACATGAAAACAAGTTGTTTACAGGGAAAAGCCAGGCTTTTTGAAATTGGCTCACAAACGACAAGAAGGAGATTATGAATAGAAATTTTTATCGAGTAGTTTTATGCCTTTCTGCTGTAAGCGGATTGTCTCTTGCGGCAGCAGAACCCGTATTTGAATTCGATTTCGAGCAGGGAAATGGAAAACAAATGCCACCTTCCTGCAGGCAGATCATAGATAAGGATTGCGGCGGTACAGTGGATGTCATCCTCGATAAATCCGGAAAATATACCAAAGCATTGAAAATCATACAGCAGACCAAACCCGAAGCGCGTCTGCTGATGGTGAAAAATATTCCGGTAAAAAAAGGAGATGTCCTTAATTTTGAATGTGTTGTCAAGGGAACGGGCATTGCAACATTTGGTATTTATGGTTTTGATAAAATGAGCAATAGGATGGATTATCAAACTGCAAGAGCCAGGATCAATAGCCCAAACTGGCAGAAACTGACCCAGGAAATCACGATTACCAAAGCAAACGAGATCAAAGTTCAACCGTTTTTACAGTCAAGTAAGGGGACGGTGATCTTTTCTGCGCTAAAGGTCAGTATTAAAGGATTTCAGAATGGACGCTGGGAAACCACTAAAGAGGTAACGCTGCTAAATTGGGATGCATACAGTGGGCGCGGATCACTTACTGCAGGAGAACGTGAAAATGGTAATTTTCCTCTGAAACTTAATACCGAAAGTCAAGATTTTACGATTGCCGCCAATGAAATATTTCAAGGAAAATCCGGTGATCCGGTGGTCCTCACTTTCAAGGCCCGCGGGAAAGGAGTTCTGACTCCGGTCATGCTCGTTTCGAGTAAAGAGGGGAAAAAAACTGCGATTGTCTCCGAATCAATTCCGCTTTCTCCCCAATGGAAGGAATATACCCGTAATCTGCTGACAGTCAACGGTCCGGATTTTGAAACGGCTTTGATTCGGCCCGCATTCCGACTGTCCACCAATACCAATGCTGAAATCGACGGTATTTCGGCTTACTGGAAACCCGATGAATATGCCGGTGACTTGGTATTCCCCCGAAATGCCACGGTTTTCCCTCTGGTAAACCCGAAATACATGCCGACGGCGGAGGAACTGAAGCGGATTCCCGGCACTCTGGCGGGGATCTCCGGTGTTCCGGCAGAACTGACAGCAAGCACGTTGGACCTGGCTCCGCTGATGAACGGAGTCAGACTCAAAAATTGCGCATGGATATATTTCTCACTGAATTCACCGTTCGAATCCGATTATACGATTGGTGCAGGCGCCGACTGGTGGATGACCGTCTATCTCAATGGGAAAAAGGTCATCGACACCATGGCAGGCGGGAACAATGGGAATTTCTGCAATCCCGCGGACCAGCTCCAAAAAATCCGGCTGAATAAAGGGAATAATATCATTGCCGTTAAATTTCTGTCAGGACAGTCCACCTCGCTGCTGCGGATCGGCGGACCGAATGATATCCGAAAGTACCGGGAGACTCTACTCCGGAGCAGGGTTCTGGCTATGGATAACTTCGAAAACCGGTCAGTCAAACGTCCCGGCACCCCCGCTCTCGTCGAACAGATGACAAGATTCGGAGATCTGACCCGAACCCTGGTCGGAGTTTACCATGGAAGTGCTGAGCTTCCACCGTTCAACAAAACCTTTTCCTTTGCGGACCTGCAGTCGGATGAAATGATCGGCCAAAGCATCCTGATTGTGGATTTTCCGTTCTCTTCCAAAGCAAAAAATCAATTCACTTTTGAATTTTCCTCCGGGAATAAATCCCTGGAATGCACGGTGGAAAATCTCAATGATCAAGATCTGATCTGTTATTTTTCCGAAAACGGCAGATGTCTTTCCCCCCGGTTCAAGATCAATAATGCAAAAAAAATGCTGCCCGGTGATTTCACCGTGTACGCCGACCGGAATGGCTGGCTACGATTGCTTTTTTCCAGCAGCAGGGACACTCTGCATCATCAGGAATTTTTATGGGAATCCGCATTTTTCCGTGAATTGGGGAATGCACCGTTCACGATCAAAGGACGGGTGACTTTGGCGGATGCTGAATCCACCATGTCAGTGGATGAATATATTGCGCTGACCGGCAAAATCAAGGTCGAACGTTCCCGCATGCCGTTCCTGTTGGAACTGGCGCCGGAATTCGACCCGGTCAAGGCCGGCTGGAAATTGGTCATGGAAGATCAGTTCGACGGCACCAGTGTGGATCTGTCAAGATGGCGAATTGACGGTCCCAGCAAGCCCGGACGGGAATATACTTCACTGGACGGGAAGGGGCATTTGCTGATCAAGGCGGATTGGAATAAAGAAAAAACCAAACTGGAAACCAACAGGCTATGGACACGCAGATGTTTTACCTACGGATATTTTGAGGCCCGGGTTAAATTCACGAAACAGCCTGGCTGGTGGAGCGCGTTCTTTATGATGTCTCCGTTGTACGCCACTACCCCGTTTTACGGGGTCGAGTTTGATTTCTTTGAGGATTATTATACCCGTCCGCAAACGCCGGGGGGGCCGTTCCGGAAGATTCTGGACTCCACAGCTTACACCGGTCACCGCAACCTTTACAAGCATCCGATCAAGATATGGAACTACCAGTCTGAGATTCCCGGTTCATTGGATGAATTTTATACCTTCGGCTGCAAATGGACCCCGTTCGAAATATCCTACTATCTGAACGGCAAGCTGCTGCCCGGCAACCTGAAATTCAGCCCCTACTCGACCGTGACCTGGGATGCCTTCAACCATTGCGCGGTTGCGTGTCAGACATACATGGTCCTCTCCGGTGAGACCGGACTCGGCGATCCCAAACAGGGCAGGTTTCCGGAATATTATGTGGTAGACTATTTCAAAGCCTACGAGTACCCGCAGGATGATTTGCCACAGATCAAATGGGCAGATCAGAAACAGGAAAAACTATTTGTAAATAAGGGAGACACACTGAATTTCAAGGTCGAGGTCAAACCCTCCGCCAAATCTGGTGCGAAAATTCGAGGGGTCTATCTGTTTGACAACGGCTACTATCTTGACAAAAAGGAGACACCTCCCTATACCTTCAGCATTCCATTTACAAAAGAGTATTACGACACCACCCAGTATGCAGTCCCCGGCCTTTCCAAAGGTACTCCGATGAGTCCGCCTGTCTTTGATACGCAGTTCCCTCACACATTTGCGGTCTTCGTTCAGGACGAAAAGGGCAAAGTCGCCCGGACTTCCATAAAACGGTTTATTCTTGAACCGAACAGAAAATCGACTCCGTATCAGGGCAATCCATCCGTCATTCCAGGCACTGTCAAGTTGCCGTTCTATGATGAAGGAGGGCAGGAAGTTGCCTACTTTTGGGCCATTCCCGGCAAAGATCAGACTTTTCGGCTGAAAGAAACAGTCTATGCAACGGATAAAATCGTGGAAAACAATCATTCGGGTAACTGGCTCAATTACACGGTCAATGTCAAAAAGACCGGCAAATACGAAGCAAAACTGCGTTACAGCTGCACATCCACGGGAAATGCCGACAGCTGGGTCGAAATGTATGTGGACGGTTACATTGCCGGATGTTTCCGGCTGCAAAACAACGGGCGGTATGAAAATCCGAAAAATCTTGCGATTCTCCCCAATATCGAACTGACTCAGGGACAGCACAAGATCACCTTGCTTCTCAACATGCGTGGTTTCCTTGCCGATATAACATTCAAAGAACAGTAATTGGAAAATAGAACAATGAGCTTTGACATTCTGCTTAAGCGAACGATCGACAATTACGAAGAAAAGTCGTCTGTTTTGGCCGAATGGCTTGAAAATGAGTGTCGGAAGGTTTTACCATCTTCATTGTTGAAGGTGATTCCCTGAATGCGAGGCGCAAGCTCCGCACCACAAATATGGTGGAATTTCAAGATAAGGAGTTGAAAAAAATGAACAAGATGTATTAGAGTATTCTCCAACAAGGAAGCATTGCTCAGAATCGCCACCGCGCTTCTGGTCGAGCTGGATGAACCTGGCTTGCCGAAGACAAGATTTATCCCGCCGATGAATGACAATGATTCGAAGAATTTGCAAAAAAAACGTTACGTCGCCGAAATCCGGATTACCAGACCGGATTCTTTATGAGTTCGTCAGTGCAGAAAGGAGAGGCATTCTTTATCGGTTACGAGGCTGCGGAAGATCACTGCCTGCAAATAGATTTTTGTGGGCTAAAACAATAACATCCATTTCTCAAGGAGTAAAAAATGAAAAACACGCTTATGATTCTTGCCTTTGCATGCATGTCCACTGTGATGGGAGTGGATTCTTTCAATACTGATTTTACTACAGAATCCGGCGGAAAATTCTGGACAAAAGACAACAGCTACAAGACCTTTCCAAAGTTCAGTTACGACCCTGCGGGCAAGATGTTCCATGTGGAAAAAGTGATTTCCAAAAATGGATTTGGATTTACGAATCAAAAGCAGAAAATCGATGCCAGAAAAGACGACGTTTTGCTTGTCAAATTTGAAGTCATGGGGAACGGAACTTTTTTTGTTGCTCCGGAATACTTCAGCGGGAACAAGTGGATCGGCGTGGGAAAAAATGTATTGTTCCCGTTAACGGCCAATTGGACCAAAGGCGAAATCAAGATCAAGATTATTGATCTGAAGAACGTTCCGACGACCGCTGTCATGATGGGGTTCGGAGGAAATGCCGGAACCGAACTTTTCATCAAAAACATATCTGTTCTGCGCAAGAAAGTTGGAACGGGAAACTGAATTTCTTATAAAGTCGTATAAAAACTACAAAGAAATCTTCGAGAAAACATAGTCTTCATGTTTTCTCGAAGAAATATCACATGATGGTGCAAAAATAATTCGGTAGTGTCCGGTGTTTTGCGCACATTTGTTTCTGACTGATTCCAGAGTTCAAAATGTGGCTTGGCGCAATCGCTCAATACTTAATAGAGTTTACAAGGATTCATGTACTGCCGTGTGCCCCTTTTTGTCGTTGAGATATGCCGGAGACGTGCCCCGGCCAGCATCATCGCAGAACAGCCATCCGGAAAACTGCCGACGACACGGGGACACCTGCGAATCTCCTTCATGATGCGTTCCAACCCATTGTTCGTGCGCAACCGACTCCAGTGTTCGCAGGGGAAATCCATGCAGGACAGCGTTTCATTAACAGACTTTTCGACAAAATCAGCGACTTTCTCAAGCTTCATGC
>CAZHPP010000267.1:0-5894 GCA_964534535.1 uncultured Victivallales bacterium
CTACGGGTGGAAATACCTCTATCCGACTGCCAGATAATCACCAGTAAAACATGAAGGAACAGAAATGATGTTGTTTGGAAACAAGGTATCCGCGGCCGCGCTGTTGTCTCTGGCCGGACTGCTTGCCGCGGCAGACAATGCCGTTCCATTCAACCTGATCCCCGAGGACAGGTTTACCCCCGTAATCATGCATGGCGAGGCCGTCGGCCCGAGGGGCTGGATGTATGCCGACAACGGACGCGTTCTCCAGCGCAGCGATCCGAAAATAAAGGGCGGCTATCTCGACGGACGGGAATGTTTTCGCCTGGAGTTTGACAACGGCGTTTTCACGATGCGCTATACGGATAAGGTTTTCCCGGAATATTACACAAAGACATTCGCGATGTCTCCGCGCTACTGCAGTTCGGCATCCATCCCGGCCGAGGCCCTGCGCTTCAGAGGAACCGTCAAGCTGGACAAAGGCGCGTTTACTCCTTATGGCGGCAGGAAGCTTCTGCCGTCGGAAGATTGGCAGACTTTCGACTATGTCACCCGCAAAATATATTTCGGCCGCACCGCCTTCGTGATCTCCCCCGCAAAGAACATGACCGTCAGCATGAAGGATTTTTCCATCACCCCCGTTTACTCGAAAATCGGAGGGACGGTCAATCTGCCCGATGGCGGAAAACTCACAAAGCTGGTGATGCCGGCGGATGCCTCCTATCTTTTCCGGCGTTCCGTCCATCTCTGGCGCGGATGGCTCTGGAAACTGACCGGAACCGCGCTGCCGGTCATTGAAAAAAAAGAGGCAAAGGCGGAAAGCGGCGCACTCGTCTTCATGAAGGGAGACGCCGCTCCCGGCGGGTATGTCCTCCATATCGGCAAAAACGGCGGGACTCTGACCGTAAGCGACGATTTTGCCGTGACGACAGCGCTTTTCAACTGTCTCCGCAGAAACGGCGCGGCAACCTATTCGCGCTATGTTTCCGTGATCCCCGCACGGAATCCGGCATTCACGCTGAAAGCAGTCGATGAAGTCAATAAACCGAAATTCAGGCTCTTCAGATCGCCCTATGATCTGGCCTGCATGGAAGAGCTCGGCGGCGTAAACACCACCACATTTTCCACCTGGACTCCGAACTGGTATTCCGATTTCGCGACCAATGAACCCAGCCACGTCGCCCTGATGCTGCTTCCAAAGCCCGATGAACTGACAAAGCATCCGGACTGGCTGATGATGCACAGAAACGGAAAGCGCCAGACTCTGGCAGATGAACGCAAGGCCGGCTTATACAGTCCGTGCCTCACCAATCCGGACGCCGTGAAATTCATGCTCGACAGATATTCCGAATGGCATGCCGGATATGACGGATATGTTTCGGGGTTTGCGCTGGGAGATCATCCCGACAGCTTCTGCAGCTGTCCTTCCTGCCGGGCTGCAAACCGGGACAAGACGCATTCCAGCTATGCTTCCGTCATGTTCGACTTCATCAACAGGGCCGCCGCGCGGATCGGAAAGGATTTTCCCGGACGCACAGTAAGCTATTGCGCATATCAGAACTATACCACGCCGCCCGACCCGGCAAGCGTCAAGCCTTCCAGTAATCTCGATGTCGATTACTGCATGACGCGCTTTGCAGCGCCGTGCCTGGTCCATGCCGACTGCGAACTCAATCAGAAGGCTTTTTCCGATCTTGAAAAATGGAAAAAAATCGTCGGCCGCGACAGAATCGGCATCGTATTCTACGACCGGCGCAATCCGTTCATGTTCGCAGACATGCTTGACCGTCTCAGCGGATATTTCGGGCTCTATGCCTTCGCCTACGACCGCTCGGAGATCAACCAGTATCTCATGGCGCGCTGGAATCAGGGAGAAAAAGCCGAAAAAATAATAGAAGATTTCAACAACGCCGTCTACGGCAAAGGCGGAAAGTTCGTTACGGAGGCTCAGCGGATCATCTACGAACACGACAAACAGTACAGGCACACGAAGGAGAATCTTTCCGCGCATCCCCATGGACACGTCCGCTATCCGCACCATCTTCCGCGCTGGATGTTCGACAAGGTCTACGCGGTCCTTGACAAGGGGCTCGCCGCCGTCAAAGGCGACAGTCAGCATGAACTGCCCCTGATGTGGGAGAAATTTGAATATCTGGTCGTGGACCTCTACCGCTTCCCGCGCTCGAACTTCTCCTCCGATGCAGACCTGAAGGCATTCGCTCTCCGCGTCTCCGAACTGGTGCGTCTCGCCGACCGGCTTGGACGTTCAGGCCAGTATCCGTACACGATTGCGAACGGGAATGTCCTTGAGTGGCAGGTTCCGATCCGCGAATTCATGCGGATGTACTGCGGACTGGATATCCCGAATGAAAAAAAACTGTGGACGGATGAAGATATCGTAAAAAAAATCATGAAGGACCCCGTCAGGTTCATGACTTCGGAACCGGAAAAAAGACGCGGCTTCATACACTTTTCCGCGATGAACTTTCGGGGCGGCGAACAGTCAGGTGACGGTGTGATTCTGCGCCGCGGGAGTTCCGGCAAAGGCCGTGTCTCCGCTGTGTTCACGCTCGAACGCATTCCCGCCGGATCCGCGGCGATGATCGTTTCCGGATACGACGACGAAAAGCCGGGCAAGACTTCACTGGAAGTGCTCGTCAACGGCAGAAGAATATTTGCCGGAGCCGATCTGCTCCCTGACTCCAATGCCGCGTCGGAAAACAGATGGGTTACGTCAAACCCTGGAAATATGACATTCGTCATTCCGGAAGGGATGCTGCAGAAAGGCGAAAACGTCATCGAATTTGTCAATACGGCAAAGGATAATCCCGCACGCATGATCCGGCGCCTTGCAAACCCGTCCAGGCCTGAAGACGGCATGATTGAGTCCGAGGATTATTACTGGGGCTGGATCGCCATCAGGGACCTGTCACTTGTTTTCATCGGAGACGAGTGGACAAAGTTCCTCGGCGGCGAAAAATCGGCGTGGAGCGTATGGAAGGAGCACAAACCGCAGGGAACCGTAACAGTCAACCGGGACAGAACCGTTACAATCGTCTCAAAAGGAGGCGTCTATACCGGGATCAGCGTTCCCACCGCGGAAAAATGGCTGCTGCCGAAAAACATGAAATTCCGAATCCGCCTGAAAGCGTCCGGGAAAGGCGCTTTCGCCGCAGGGATCATCTGCTATCCGGCGACTCCGGAAGGCAAGAGGCACGGAAAATATTCATGGTCCTCAATCGACGGAAAACTGACGGAGGAACCGAAAACGTTTGAAAAAACTGTCACTCAGGCGGAATTCGGGTTCTGCGTGCCTGTGGTATTTGTAAAAGCCGGAGGCGCAATGAAAATTGATGAGTTTTCATGCGAACCGGCAGGCCTGCAATAAGGCCTGCCGGCCGCACGGCAGGATATGGCGGATCCTGCTCAACTCAGACAACATGCCGTTTTTTCAGGAAAATGCAACAGAAATGAAAGGATTCAGACAATGAAAGCCGCGATTACCGATGGAGCCGGAAAGGTTTGGATTGAAGATCTGCCTGTGCCGGAACCCAATGAATATCAGTGCCTCTGCAAGAATCTGGTCTGCGCCACATGTACGGGCACAGACAGGAAACACATTCACAATAAACTGCCGTGGAAACAGAAATATCCGGGCATTCTGGGACATGAAAGCATCGGCGTCGTGGTGGAAACGGGGAAGAAGGTTCGGAATTTCCACATCGGGGACAGAGTGATCCGTCCTACGGCGGTTTATCAGGGAGAGTGTTATCATGGCTACACTTCCTTATGGGGCGGCTATGCGGAATACGGTCTGGTGACAGACGGCGCGGCCATGCTGGCCGACAATCCCGCTGCCGTGCTCAATCATTATGTCCAGTTCCAGCTGAAGATTCCGGATGATCTGACGATAGACCCCGCCGATGCCGCCCAGCTGATTACATTGAAGGAAGTGACAGGTTTCGCACAGAGCGTCGGAGTAACGCTCAACACGCCGGTGCTGCTGCTGGGCATCGGTTCCGTCGGCCTGGCATTCTGCTGCGGGATACGGCTGCTGGGCGCGTATCCGCTGATGGTGGCGGTCCGGCGGAACGACCAGCGCGACATGGCGCTGGACATGGGGGCCGATTTCGTCATCAATACCTCGGAACAGAATCTTGTCGAAGCTGTTGCGGAAATCACCCGCGGAGCCGGCGCTGCGCGAATCATTGACGCGACAGGTTCCGTAAATTATATTGAAGAGTGCTCCGCGGCAGCGGCTCCGGACGGCAAGATATGTCCCTATGCGACTTATCCGGCAGACGATCCCGCCGAAAAACATATCCCGGCAGGTCGCCTGCTGAGAGGCGCTACCGGCGAAGTCCGGACGCATGACGCGCTCTGTTCGGCAGCCCGTCACGGGCTTCTGCGCCTGAACCGTCTCTATTCGCACCGTCTGCCTCTGCGGATGATCGCCGAGGGGTTCGAGATGCTGGAACACAGAGAGGCAGTCAAGATTGTTTTCGACATGCCGTGACCTGCTGTCAGGAAAACTTCCGCAGCAATCCTGCGGAATGGAAGCATCTGCAGAATTTCACGGATTCAGAAATACCAGACAACACAGCGTAGAAAGGAACTTTGCATACCATGAACGGTAAAAAAGCTCGGTTCGGTTTTATCGGGGCGGGAGACTTCATTTCAATGACACATCTGGTGACGGCCGGAAACTGTCCCTTCATTGAAATCAGGGCAATTTCAGATTTGAATCGCGATGCGCTTGCGCACTATGCCGAAATTTATAAGGTCGGCTACACTTCGTGCGACTATAAGAAACTGCTTGCCGATCCGGAGATCGACATCGTGGTCATCGGCACGAAGCAGGATCTGCACGCGCGCATGATCATCGAGTCCCTTGACGCCGGGAAATGGGTCTTTTGCGAAAAGCCCATGTGCGACAGCCGGGAAGAGGAGGCCGCAATCCTGGCTGCGGAACACCGGAATCCGGGCCGGCTGGCAATCGGATTCAATCGGCGTTTTGCTCCCGCTTATGTGAAGGCGCTGGAGGTAATCCGGAATCGTCCGCGCCCCTGGCAGGTGCTGTATCGGATGAACGCCAATATAGACACCTCCAAAAAACAGGGAGGGTATTACATCAGCCGCCCGCATATTATTTTTGAAGGATGCCATATCCTTGATCTGGCTTCCTATCTATTCGGGGAAGCTCCATGCCGGGTGTTCATGGCATCAGGAGACAGCATGATCCTGCAATATCCCGACGGATCGAATTTTACCTTTGCAATGCCGGCTCGCGGATCGGGGCTCCTGCCGAAGGAATCCATGGAGCTCTTTGCGGAAAGCACCGCAATCACCGTGACGGACTTCATCGATCTGCGGATTCGCGGCGTGGCCGGGGAGAAGGACATGCTGTTCCCACCGCGCTTCGAGGAGCATTGGCCCCAGATCAAACAGTGGGGATTTGACTATTATGAAATGTTCGTCTACCGGGATCTGAAAAACGGCGACATGAAAAAATGGCCGGAACGCTATCCCTCCGAAATCTGGCCGGAAGTGGTGAGGCCCATGTCGCCGCTGCCCTTCAGGATAGGCGGCAATGAAATTCGCGACCATCGCGAGGTATGGACGATCACGCCTGACAAAGGATGGCGTGATTCGATTGAACATTTTGCCCGCTGTTTCCTGGACGGGACACTTCCGCGCAATGCGGACGGCGCAGCCGGGAAACGTGCGAATGATCTGGGATATGCCCTGCTGGAATCGGCAAGACTTCATCAGTCGGTCGAATACTCCGAAAAATAGTTGTTTCCTGAATATTTCCGGCTCTGCCGCATTGCACGGCCGCGGAGTGCGCCCCTCCCGAAAAGAGTAATGTACAGAAAGTTCTGCAAAAATGAAAAGTCATGGCATATTCAGTTTAA
>CAZHPP010000268.1:0-5875 GCA_964534535.1 uncultured Victivallales bacterium
GCCTTCGGTGCCGCGCTGGCGGCTTTTGCCGGCGTGCTGGCCGCTCCCGTGGAAGAAATCCGGGCCTCGCGCAGACGCGACCGCCGGAGAATGAAAATTTCTCTGATTGTCTTTCTGGCGCTCTGCATCTTTGGCGTATTCATGACGGCGGCCTGTTCCGGCTGGTTGTGGCTTGTTCCCGCTGGAATCGCGCTCATCGCGCTGATCGTCGTCTGCGGAACGAGCGGAAAGGATTCCACGCTGATCTTCAAGACGAGGGTCCTGCCGAAACTCCTGAACGCCGTCGGGCCGGAACTGGAATACCGTGCGGCGTCCCGCGTTTCCATGAGCGCCTATCTTGACAGTGCCCTCTTTCCCGAGTCGGTGGACCGCTTTTCCGGCGAGGATTGGATCGGCGGACGCTTTCACGAGGTCGAAATCGAACTTTCCGAGCTCAAGAGCGAATACAAGACCCAGACACGCACCAAAAACGGGACGACGACCGAATGGCATACGATCTTCGACGGAGTCTTTGTCATTGCCGACTTCAAGAAGGACTTCCGCACCCGCACCGTTGTGGTGCCGGACTTTGCGGAAAGCGCGTTCGGCCAGGTCGTGGGAAATTTCCTGCAGAAATGCAATCCTGCACGCTCCGGAAAGCTGATCCGGCTCGAAAACGTGGAGTTCGAAAAACTCTATGCCGTCTATGCCGACGATGACGTCGAGGCGCGCTATCTCCTTTCGCCGGAGCTGATGGAGCAGATGGTCGCCCTGCATCAGAAGTTCGGGACGAAGGTCTTCTTTTCCTTTTCCAGCTCGAAACTTTACATCGCGGTTTCCTCGCCGAAGAACTGGTTCGAGCTGCCCGCGGGTGAAATCACGCCGGACTCCCTGTGCTCGACCGTGTATGAATTCCTGCTGTTCCTTTCCGTGATCGACGATCTCCAGCTGAATGAACGTCTATGGACGAAAGTCTGATCCCGGCAGAGCCTGTTTTCCCGTATTCCGTCCGATGCAGTCCGTCCCCGTCTGTTTTCCCCCGGAACGCGTTTGCAAAATGCGTTTGATATGGTATATTTCCTGTATGAATTTGAAACCAATGGAGTTTTTATGAAACGAATCAGCTGGAAAGACACCGGATTCGATGCGGCGCTTGAAGCGCTGTACAGCCGTCCGGCGTGCCCCGCGGAAATTGAGAAATCGGCCTCGGAAATTCTTGCGCGCGTGCATCGCGAAGGCGATTCCGCAATCACGGCGCTCATGAAGAAGTTCGACGGCGCGGAAGTCCCGGCTGACAGGTTCATCGTCTCCGAGGCCGAATACGAGGAGGCCGAAAAGGCCGTTTCCGCCGAGGCCAAGCGCGCGATCGCGGAAGCGATTGCGAACATTACGGCATTCGCGAATGCGTGCATGCCGGTCCGCCATTCGTTTTCTCCGCGCGACGGCGTTGTGCTGGGCGAACTGTTCCAGCCGATGGAGCGCGTGGGATGCTATATTCCGGGCGGCACGGCGCCGCTCGTTTCGACCGTCTGCCACACGGTCGCGATCGCGAAGGCGGCGGGCGTTCCGCAGATCGTTGCGGCCACTCCGCCGATGCACGGCACCGCAAAGATCAATCCCGCCACGCTTTACGCCATGCGCGCCGCCGGAGCCACCGAAGTCTGGCGCATGGGCGGAGTCTATGCGATTGGCGCCATGGCCTACGGCACAAAGACCCTGAAGAAGGTCGGAAAGATCGCCGGCCCCGGCAATGCCTACGTCGCAGCCGCCAAGAAACTCGTCTACGGCACGGTCGCGATCGACATGGTGGCCGGCCCGAGCGAGGTCATGGTCATTGCAGATTCGAATGCCAATCCTGCGTTCGCCGCGGCCGACCTGCTTGCCCAGGCGGAACACGGAAGCGGCCTCGAACAGGCCGTCCTCGTTTCCGATTCCAGGGAGTTCCTCGACAAGGTCGAAGCCGAACTTGCAAAGCAGTCTGCCACCCTCAAACGGATTGAAACCATACGGAAAGTGCTGGACCGGGGCGTATACCTGATCGAAGCCCGCGACATGAAGCAGGCGGGCGCGATCGCGAGCGGATACGCCCCTGAACATCTGGAAATCCAGACCGCTTCCCCGCGCGCGCTGCTGCCGGAAATCAAGGCTGCAGGCGCAATCTTCCTGGGAGAATGGACTCCCGAACCGGCCGGCGATTTCACCGCCGGTCCGAGCCACGTCCTTCCCACCGCGGGAACGGCCCGTTTCTTCCACGGGATCACGCCTTCGGACTTTCTGCGCCGCAGCAGCGTGATCGAATATACGCGGGATGCTCTGCTCCGCGAGCTCCCCTCCATCCAACAGTTCGCTTCGCTCGAAGGGCTGGACGCCCACGGCCGAAGCGCCTCCATACGAAAAGAATTCAATTCCAATGAACCGTAATCTCCGAATCCGCCCGAACATTCTCAGAATGTCCGGGTACGTTCCCGGCGAACAGCCCAAATTCGCCGACATCGTCAAACTCAACACCAATGAAAACCCGTATCCGCCTTCGCCCGAGGTGAAGAAAGCCCTCGCCGGGTTCGACTATTCCCGGCTTGACCGCTACCCGGACCCCGTCGGACAGGCCCTCCGCGAAACCATCGCGAAGGAGCACGGCGTTTCTCCGGACCAGATCATCCTTGCGAACGGCTCCGACGATACCCTCACGATGGTTTCCCGCGTGTTCGCGGACGAAACGCACGGGATTGCGTTTCCGGTCCCGACCTACTCCCTTTACAAAACACTGTGCGAACTCCAGAACGCTCCGGCCTTCGAGGTCCCCTCCAATGCGGATTTCGAGTTTCCGGACGATTTCGAGGAGAAGACCGCGGGTGCTTCGATCGCGATCATCGCGCGGCCCAATTCGCCCACAGGAAACATATATCCCCGCGAACGCATGGAGCGGCTCTGCCGGGACTTCAAAGGCGCGGTGATGATCGACGAAGCATACGCTGATTTCGCCTCCGACTCCTGCATGGAGCTCGTGAAGAAATATGACAACCTGATCGTTTCCCGGACTTTTTCCAAGAGCCGCGCGCTCGCCGGACTCCGGTTCGGCTACGCTGTCTCCTCGCCGTTCATCATCGAGCAGATGATGAAGGCCAAGGATTCGTACAACGTTTCCATGCTGACCCAGACCCTGGCGCTTGCGGCGTTCCGGGACAAGGCCTATCTTGCGGAAACGACCTCGAAGATCAAGGAGGGCCGCGCCCGTCTGGTGAAGGAACTGCGCGCAATGGGATTCCGCACGATTCCTTCGGAAACGAACTTTGTGTTCGCGGCTCCGCCCGCCGGAAACGGCGCGGAGTATTTCGCATTCCTGCGCGAGCGCGCGATCGTGGTCCGCTATTTCAAGGCCGAGTCCACGCGCTCATACGTCCGGATCACGGTGGGCCTGCCGGAGGAGATCGGCCGACTGCTTGACGCGACGCGCGTATTTCTCAAAAAATAAGGAGCCTCTTCCGTGGAAAAGCATGCGGCGGCAATCGGAATTTACGGAATGACCGATACCGGACTCAATCTGGCGCAGAATCTGGCCGGACACGGTTTTCTTACGGCCGTTTCCGACCGTTCGCCGGAAAAGGTCGATTCCGCCGCCGCCCCCGCGGTTCCCGGCGTGACGGTCCAGCGCACTCCGGCCGGATTCACCGCTTCTCTGGAACTTCCGCGCAGGATCCTGATTCTGCCGCGCACGGCCGCGGCGGTCGATTCCATGATTGCCGACCTGCTGCCCGGGCTCGCCCCCGGCGACATCCTGATCGACGGCGGCAACAGCTTTTACCGCGAAACGCTCCGGCGTTTCCGCGAACTCGATGCAAAAGGAATTCATTTTGTGGGCCTCGGCATGTCCGGCGGAGTCGACGGCGCCCTCAGCGGACCTTCGCTGATGTTCGGCGCTTCGCCCGAGGACTGGGCGCTGCTGCGTCCGGTCTTTGAACCGGTCTCCGCCCGGGCTTCCGACGGCACGCCGTGCTGCGGACGCGTGGGCTCACCCGGCGCCGGACATTTCGTCAAGATGGTGCACGACGGAATCGAATATGCGGACATGCAGCTGATTTCGGAAACGTATCTGATTCTCCGGAAGCTCCTGAACCTTGACCCCGCCCGCATCGCGGAGGTGTTTGCCGGATGGAACCGCGGCCCCATGCTCGAAAGCTATCTTGCGGACATCACGGCGAAGATTCTTGCGGAAAAAGATCCGGCGACCGGCCTTCCGCTGGTCGACGTGATTCTGGATTCGGCCGGACAGCTCGGTTCCGGAAAATGGCTTTCCCAGATCGCGCTCGAGCTCGGAACTCCGGGCGCGACGATCGCCGAATCCGTGTTCGCGCGCAACCTTTCGACTCTCAAGGAAGAGCGCGTGAAAACCTCGAAACTTTACGGCGCGCCGGTCCGGAACGCTGCTGCCGCGCCGGAGATTTCCGACCTGGAGCGCGCGCTGTTCGCCTCGATGCTCTGCTCGTACGCGCAGGGGTTCCAGCTTCTGCGGGCGGCCGACGCCGAATTCCACTGGCGGATCGATTACAGCGCCACGGCCGCGCTCTGGCGCGGCGGTTCCCTGGTCCGCGCCGGATTCCTGGATGAAATCGTGAAGATCTTTTCCGAAACCCCGTTCATCCAGAACCTGCTGATGTCGCCGTGGTTCGTGAAGAATCTTTCGGAATGCAGTGCATCGTGGCGCAGGACCGCGGCGGGCGCCATGCTCAATTCTCTGCCCGTGCCGGCCATGGCTTCCGCTCTGGCCTGGTTCGATTCGTCCGTCACGGAACGTCTTCCGGCCGGACTGATTCAGGCGCAGCGCGACTATTTCGGTTCGCATTCGTATGAACGCACGGACCGTCCGCGCGGACGCTTTTTCCATACCGACTGGCTCAATCTGCAAAAACAGGAGAATCAACAATGAAACTTTCTTTGACCGCCCTGCTGGCCGTTTCCGCATCCGCATGCCTGCTGCTTGCCGGATGCACCGGCGATCTGCTTCAGCTCAAGTCCGAAGACGCACAGCCCGCGGATATTTCCGTGGACAGTCTGCTGACAAGAATGGCCAAGGCCAACGATCCCGACCATGTGTTCGCCGGCGTGAAAACCTACCGGATGCGCCAGAGCATCGATTCGATCGACGGCCGCGAGCAGACGGAGTACACCAGCGAAATCGTCTACAAGGCTCCCGACTGGGTGAAGCAGACCAGCTGCCGCGACGGCAAGCCGTTCAAGATCCTGATCTTCAAGGGCTCCGAAATCTGGGAGATCACCCCGAACAAGAACCGCCGGACGCGCATCCCCGCCGGCACCAGCCACAACATGATGCGCGCCTTCTCGGACATGAGCAAGCCAGGCAACAACTACCGCGCCATCTTCAAGACCATCGACATCGACCTGATCCGCGAGCCGAACACGGGCCGGAAGTTCTACCGCCTGATCTGCCGCATCGCGGATGAAAACGTGGCTCCCTACGTCTTCTACGTCGACAAGAACAACTATCTCGTCGACAAGATCGAAACGGTGCTTTACACGGACAACGGCGAATATCTTTACACCGGCCGCTCCGGCCAGTATGAGTGGCGCAACGGCGTGCGGATTCCGCTCCAGTCCCTGATCACCGTGGCCGGCAAGACCGACCAGGCCACCACCACCGCCTACGAGATCAACGTCGACATCCCCGATTCCGAGTTCGAACCTTCTCTTCCGTGGAATTATACCGTAAAATAACATAGCGAAAGGCGTTCCGACATGAAAACGAAAAAAGTCAGCTTCGAAGGCTGGAAAAACTGCATCGAGTTCACTTCCGGTGATTTCCGGATTATCGCTACGACCGAAATCGGCCCCCGCATCATCGCGGGGTTCCTCGGCACGAACAAGCACAATATCTTCTACG
>CAZHPP010000269.1:0-5875 GCA_964534535.1 uncultured Victivallales bacterium
TCAGGAACAGGAACGCGGAATCACGATCACCTCTGCCGCAACCACCTGCTTCTGGCACAGAAACGGCGTAACCCACCGCATCAACCTGATCGACACCCCAGGACACGTGGACTTCACTGCCGAAGTCGAGCGTTCCCTCCGCGTGCTGGACGGCGCCGTGGGCGTCTTCTGCGCTGTCGGCGGCGTTCAGCCCCAGTCTGAAACCGTCTGGCGCCAGGCAAGAAAATATCACGTGCCCTGCATCGCGTTCGTCAACAAGATGGACCGCACCGGCGCCAATTTCTTCAAAGTCGTCGATGAGATGAAGCACAAACTCGGAGTCACCCCTGTCCCGATCGTCATCCCGGTCGGCGCCGAGGAAAACTTCGAAGGCGTCATCAACGTCATCGAAAATAAGAAAGTCACATTCGAAGGCGAAAACGGCAAGGACGTCAAACTTTCCGATGTTCCCGCCGAATACCAGGAAAAGGTCAAAAAGCAGTACCAGTACCTGGTCGAATGCATCGCCGAGCACGACGACGAAGTCATGAACCTCTTCCTTGAGGACAAGATGCCCACGAAGGAACAGGTCTACGTCGCCCTGCGCAAATGCACCGTTGCCGGACAGCTGGTTCCCTGCTTCTGCGGAACCGCTTTCAAGGACAAAGGTATCCAGGTTCTTCTGGACGGCATCGCCGACTTCCTGCCCTCCCCCGTCGATATCTGGGAGACCAAAGGCACGAACCCGTTCACGAACAAGGAAGAAGTCCGCCACTGCGGCGACGACGAACCCTTCTCCGCCCTCGCATTCAAGATCGCCAACGATCCGTTCGTCGGGAAACTCGTATTCTTCCGCATTTACTCCGGAACCGCTGTCCGCGGCTCCACGGTCTACAATCCCAGGACCACCAAGGAAGAGCGTTTCGGACGTCTTCTCCAGATGCACGCGAACGCCCGTCAGGAACGGGACAAGATTTTCTGCGGCGACATTGCCGCAGCGGTCGGATTCAAGAACGTCGTCACGGGCGACACCCTCTGCGACGAGGCGCACCCGATCGTTCTGGAATCCATGACCTTCCCGGAACCCGTGATCTCAATCGCGGTCGAGCCGCAGACCTCTGCGGACCGCGACAAACTGGGCATGGCGCTTCTCTCGCTGGCTCAGGAAGACCCCACCTTCCGCGTCAAAACCGACCAGGAAACCGGCCAGACGATCATTTCCGGAATGGGCGAACTCCACTTGGAAATCATCATGGACCGTCTGGTCCGCGAATTCAAGGTGGCCGTGACCTCCGGCAAGCCGGAAGTCGCCTACCGCGAAACGATCACAAAGCCCGCCACCCAGGATTCCAGATTCATCCGCCAGACCGGCGGCCGCGGCCAGTACGGCCACTGCGTGCTCAACATCAAGCCGATGGAGCGCGGACACGGCCTCACGATCGAAAACAAGGTCGTCGGCGGCAACATTCCGAAGGAATTCATCAAACCGATCGAGCAGGGCATCCGCGAAGCCGCCCAGACGGGCGTGCTTGCCGGATATCCGATCATCGACCTCCACGTTGACATTGTGGACGGGTCCTACCACCCGGTCGACTCCTCTGAAATGGCATTCAAGATCGCCGGCTCCATGGGTCTCAAGGACGCCGTGAAGAAAGCCGGACTCTACCTTCTGGAACCTGTGATGAAGGTGGAAGTGACCACGCCCGGCGAAAACATGGGCGACATCATCGGCGACATCACGAGCCGCCGCGGAACGATCGTGGAGCTGAGCACCGAATCGGCCGCCGCTTCCCGGATCGTCGCCAACACTCCGCTTTCGGAACTGTTCGGATACGCCACGGCGATCCGCTCTCTTTCGAAGGGCCGCGCCTCCTATGTGATGGAGCCGCTGCGTTTCGACAAAGTACCTAATGCAATTCAGGAAAAAATAGTGGAGAAGAACAAAAAATGAGCACAAAATCTTCAAGTGCCAAATCGGAACAGAAGATACGCATCAAGCTGCAGGCTTATGAGCATCGTATTCTGGACCAGTCCGTAAGCGAGATTCTGAACACGGCCCGTCATACGGGCTCGGTCGTCGCGGGACCCATTCCGCTGCCGACCCGCATCGAGCGGTTCACGGTCAACCGTTCGCCGCACATCAACAAGAAGTCGATGGACCAGTTCGAGATCCGCACACACAAGCGTCTGATGGACATCATCAATCCCACGGCCAGAACGGTCGACGAGCTGAAGAAGCTCAACCTCCCCGCCGGCGTGGACATCTCCATCAAGATCGGCTGAGCTTAACGCAATTCACGGGCCCGGTTTCCGGGCCTGTCTTCCCGCTCCGGGACGGTCCCGGAAAGCGGAACAGAACATGGGCACCAAGGCCTCAATCCGAGGGCAAGTGCCTGGAAGGAGAAATATGAAAAGTCTGATCGGAAAGAAAGTCGGAATGACTCAGGTCTACGACGACAAGGGCGTGCTGATCCCCGTGACGGTGGTTCAGGCGGGCCCCTGCGTTGTCCTGGACGTCAGAACGCCCGAGCGCGACGGCTACAGCGCCGTCCAGTTCGGTTTCGGAAACAGGAAGGCGAAAAACGTCTCCAAGGCAATCAAGGGATCCGTCACCAAGGCCGGACAGGCCGAGAATCCGCCGGAAGTGATCGGCGAATTCCGCATGGACAAAGGCGACGCGGCTCCCGCAGTCGGCTCCGTTATGAAAGCGGATATCTTCACCCCCGGCGAGACGCTCGACGTTTCCGGAATCACCAAAGGCAAGGGCTTCAACGGCGTCATGTTCCGTCACCACTTCAAGGGCGGCCGTGACGGACACGGCGGCGGCTGGCACAGGAAGCCGGGTTCCATCGGATGCCGTGAAAAACCGGGCAACATCTTCAAGGGCAGGAAAATGGCCGGCCAGCTGGGCAATTCCAGACGCACCGTCCAGAATCTCCGCATCGTCAGCGTTTCCGCTGAAGACAGTCTTCTTTTCATCCGCGGAGCAGTCCCCGGCCCGAACGGCGGAACCGTTTACGTCTCGCTCTCCAAGAAGTTCGATCCCGTCAGAGTCGCAGCCAAAGCCGCTGCCAGAGCCAAAGAGGCCAAAATCAACGCCGAGAAAGCTGCCAAGAGCGGCTCCAAGTCTGCGGCAAAACCTGCGGCAAAACCTGCGGCAAAGAAATAATATAGGTGACTCCCATGATGATCAATATAGTCAACACCAAGGGCGAGAAAGTCGGCGAATACAAGCTTGACGATTCCTGCCTGGAATATGACAAGGGCTCGCAGGCCGTTCACGATTCCGTGATCGGATTCCTTGCCGAGACCCGCGCCGGAACCGCTTCCGCCAAGACCCGCGCCCAGATCAACGGCTCGGGCAAGAAGCCCTTCAAGCAGAAAGGCCTCGGCAGAGCCCGCGCCGGCTCCATCCGCAACCCTGTGTGGCGCGGCGGCGGCAAGGCCTTCGGACCTGTTCCCCGCAGTTTCGCCATCAAGCTCAACGGCAAGGTCAAGCAGCTTGCCCTCAAGCGCGCCTTCTCCGAAAAGGTCAAGGAAAACAATCTGATCGTCCTCGACGAGTTCAAGCTCGCCGACGCCAAAACGAAAAGCGCCGCGGCCGTCCTCAAGGCCCTCAAGACCGACCAGGTCAAGACGCTCATCTCCGTCAAGGATTATGATGATGAAAACGTATTCCGCGCCACGGGAAACCTCGCAAAGGCGTTCCTGCTCAAGGCCGAAAGCGTCAACACGTATCAGATCCTTCTCTTCGACAAGCTGCTTTTCACCCGCGAAGCACTTGACGAATTCGTCAAACGCCTCGTCTGAAAGGAAGATTTGAAATGAAGAACTCTTACGACATCATCAGACACATCCTCGTGACGGAAAAAAGCGCCGTTCTCAAGGAACACAAGCAGTACGCCTTCAAGGTCAGACCCGACGCCTCCAAGTTCGAAATTGCGAAGGCCGTTGCGGAAATCTACGGCGTAAAGGTCAAAGCCGTCAACATCATCAACTGCCTCGGCAAGAAGAAACGCGCCGGACGTTCTCCGATCAAGGGCCAGCGCCCCGATTGGAAAAAGGCCGTCGTCACCCTCGCCGAAGGCGCAATCGACCTCGCATAAGGAGAACGCATCATGCCTTTGAAATCTTTTAAGCCGTTCACCAAGAGCCGCAGGTACATCCAGGTTCTCGATTATTCCGAACTGACCGCCCATGCTCCTCTCAAAAGCCTCACAAAAGGCAAAAAGTCCACCGGCGGCCGCAACAACTACGGAAGAATCACCACCCGCTTCCGCGGCTCGGGAAACAAGCGCCGCTTCCGCGACATTGATTTCCGCCGCGCCGAAACCGGCGACGCCAAGGTCCAGACGATCGAGTACGACCCCAACCGCAGCGCCTTCATCGCGCTCGTCTCCTATCCCGACGGACACAAGAGCTACATCCTTGCCCCCGACGGACTGAAGGTCGGACAGATTCTCACCTCCGGCGACAAGGGCGAAGCTGCTCCCGGAAACTGCATGAAGCTCCGCAACATCCCGGTCGGCCTTGAAATCCACTGCATCGAACTGGTCCCCGGAAAAGGCGCCAAGCTCGCCCGCTCTGCCGGACAGGTCGCGACCCTCCGCTCCAAAGAGGGCGAATATGCCCAGATCAAACTGCCCAGCGGCGAAGTCCGCCTGATCCACCTTGACTGCCGTGCCGTCATCGGCAAGGTCGGCAACGGCGACCACATGAACATCTCCATGGGCAAGGCCGGAAAGCACCGCTACCTCGGATTCCGTCCCCACGTCCGCGGCGTTGCTCAGAACCCTGTCGACCACCCCATGGGCGGCGGAGAAGGCAGAAGCTCCGGAGGCGGTCACCCCGTTTCTCCCTGGGGCAAACTCGCCAAGGGCAAGAAGACACGCTGCCCGAGAAAGAACAGCAAACGCTTCATTGTTGAACGGAGGAAAAAATAATGGGAAGATCCATCAAGAAAGGGCCGTTTGTCGACGCTTCTCTCATCGAGAAACTCGAGAAAATGAACAAGAGCGGGAAAAAGGCTCCCATCAAGACATGGTCCAGACGCTCCATGATCATTCCCGATTTCGTCGGACACACCTTCAGCGTGCACAACGGAAAGCAGTTCATTTCCGTGTATGTGACGGAAAACATGGTCGGGCACAAGCTCGGCGAGTTTTCCATCACCCGCACCTTCAAGGGCCACGGCGTGATCTCCGGAAAGACGCTCGTCTGATCCGGCAAGTCGCAAAGACTCAAAAGGACCGGTTTCGAAAGGAACCGGCCCTTTTTTTGTCGTCAGAAAATGTGGGAAAGGGAGTCAGGGGACCTGCATGCCGCAGGACTTTGATTCCGCAGAAATATGCCGGGAGCAGACGGCTCCCGTGCAGCAGATGACAGGAAAGAAGCACTCATCCCCGGGAACGGGGAGAGCAGCTTATTTCGTCTTCTTGAGCCAGGCTTCGACGAACTGGTCGAGGTGTGATTCGTTGATATCGCGGAGGTCATAAATCCAGCGGAGTTCCGTCAGACAGTCCGGATCTGCTTTCCGAGGCAGATACTCCAGTGCATTCTGCAGAAAAATGGACATAGCATCTCTGCCCGGCCGCCTCCGTCAGGACCTCGCTGACTGCCTGCCAGATGCCGCAGTGATCATCACTGGCAACGAACTCAACACCCTGCAGATACATCTCCATCATCGCACAGACCAATGCCTTTTCACTCCTTTGACAGCGCTCAAAAATCTCTGTTTTGGACCCGCCGTCCCTGTCTGCGGCACACGCAGCGTAATGGCGCCTGCACGCGTTATATAGAAACCGGCTGCAATACCCGGCACGATATCCTTTGCGCTCGCCTGTACGCTCATAAGCATCCGCATTCAGATCATTGCTCATCTCCGCATTCATGATCT
>CAZHPP010000270.1:0-5865 GCA_964534535.1 uncultured Victivallales bacterium
GTAGTTCTCCCGTCCCACGAAGGCGAGAGTCCAGGTGCGGTTCGCATTCAGGTATTCCGGCGCGTTGCGGCGGCAGTAGTCGAGGATGCGCAGACGGAGTCCGCGGCTGAACTTGGTGCTTTCCGGCCGGTTCAGCGCAAGCGACACGGTCGCCTGGGAGATGCCGAACTGCTGTGCAATCTCTGTCTGCGTCATAATTATTGCTCCTCCGGCTATAATTATAGCACAGACGCAAAAATAAATCAATAGACTTTTACGGAGAATCCGGCTATAAATAAAGCTATATTTTTCTTTCTGCCGTGCCGGAGTTTATGCGGAACGGTGTTCAGCGGAGCGCCGCGGCTGCGTTCGTCCCGGCATTGAATCCGCTGGAAAAGGCCCAGCGGATATTGTATCCGCCGCATGGGCCCGCGAGATCAAGAATTTCCCCCGCGAAATAGACTCCGCGGACGATCCGGCTTTCGAGCGTTTTCGGGTCGACTTCGGAAAGTCTCACGCCGCCTTTCATGGCCATGGCGCATTCCATCGGTCCGGAACCGGACGCGCGGAACCGGAAGCCGGTCAGGTTGTCCGTGAGCAGTTTCCGCTGATCGGCTGTGAGTTCGCAGACCTTCGTTTCGGAACAGCATGATTCGCGGCAGAGTTCCGCCGCAAGCGAAGACGGCATTTCGGAGGAAAGCACCGTCCGCACAAGCTTTGCGCCGTCCACGGAACGCCGGGCGTTCAGGAACGCCGTCCACGCGGCGGAATCGCGTTTCGCATTCACGGAGAAACAGAGCGGAACGGTTTTCTCCGGGGCTTCCGCGCATGCCTGCGCGAGCTCGCCCGCCAGGTCCAGCGCACACGGACCGGAAAATCCGCTGTGGGTGAAGAGAAGTTCGCCCGATTTGCGGAAGGTCTTTCCGCGGTGTTCGAACCACAGTCCGGCGCACGGAAGCGTGATTCCGGCAAGGGTTCCGGGCCAGGCTTCCGAAACGATCAGCGGCGCCATGGCGGGGAAGGGCGTTTCGACCGTGTGTCCGATCGACTGCGCGAGCATGAGCCCGCTTTCCGTTCCGCCGAGTTTTGGCCAGGCCTTCCCGCCGCAGGCCAGCACGAGCGCCTTCACGGGGAACGCTTCCCCGGAGCTTGTGACGATTCCCGTGATCCGTCCTGCCGCGGTTTCGATCTTCACGACCGGCGAATGCGCGGAAAACTGCACACCGAGTCTGCGGCAGGCGTTCAGGAAAGCGTCCCGGACATCGGATGCTTTTCCGCTTTCCGGAAAGTAGTGGAACCCGTCGGCGGCTTTCACGTTCACGCCGTTTTCCCGGAGGATCCGGAACAGGAATTCATTCGGAAAGCGGTTCAGGGAAGGGCGCAGGAACGACCCGTTTTCCCCGAACGCGCGCACCATTTCATGATTGGCGAGCGTGTTGGAAAGATTGCACTTTCCGCCGCCGCTTGCCAGCAGCTTTGTCCCGAAGTCCGGCATCCGCTCGAAGACGGAAGTCTGGACTCCGGCGGAGGCGGCCGCAAATGCGGCGGCGAGTCCGGCCGGTCCGGACCCTGCGACTGCGAGTCCGGCGGTCATGGTTTTTTCAGCAGGGCTGGATCGGTCATGCCGAGCTGGGCGAACGCACGCTGGCGCAGCATGCAGCTGTCGCAGAAAAGACACGGCGAGCCGTCGGGTCCCGGATTGTAGCAGCTGTGCGTGATGGAGTAGTCGACCCCGAGCGCCAGACCTTTGCGGATGATCTGGGCCTTGGTGAGATACTGGAGCGGCGCGTTGATGTGGAAGGTCCAGTTTTCGTCGATGGCTTTTGTTCCGAGCGTGGCGGCAAGCTCGAACGCCCTGATGAAGGCCGGACGGCAGTCGGGGTAGCCGGAATAGTCGAGGCTGTTGACCCCGATGAAGATTTCCCTGGCTCCGATCGTTTCCGCGAGCGCGGAGGCGAACGAAAGGAAAATCGTGTTGCGGGCCGGGACGTAGGTCACGGGGATCTTCTTGGAATCCGGCGTGCCCTGCGGCACGGGGATCGAATCGGAGGTGAGCGCGGAGCCGCCCCATTCGCGCAGATTGAACGTGACCAGATGCCGGCGTTCCTTCGGAATGCCGTTCTTTTCCGCGACTTTTTCCGCGCTCTGGAGTTCAATCTTGTGGCGCTGTCCGTAATTGAACGTGATTGTGGAGACTTCGAAGCCCTGCGAGAGGGCGATCGCCAGGCAGGTGGCGGAATCGAGCCCTCCGCTGAGCATCACAACGGCTTTCGGTGTCGGATTCATGATGGAAAGCGTCCCGCGTGCTCAGATCTTGAAGAAGCGGATTGCGTTTTCCCTTGCGATCTTCTGGAAAACCTGTTCCGTGATCTTCTTTTCATCGCGGAGCGCGAGCAGAAGCTTGCGGGAATTGTACGGCATGTTGAGGCAGCATGTATCGGTTCCGAAGAACAGGCGGTCCTGAAATTCGTTCAGGAATTTTCCGGCGAAATCGTGGTCGCAGTCGAGGATGGCGGCGGCGTCCGAAAGTTCGCCGGTGAGGTTTCCGTAGCGGCGGAAGAGCGTGAACACCACGCCTTCGCGCTCGAAGGGGCCCTTCGGCAGGAAGGAAAACACCTGTTCGCCGTTCGGACGGAAGGCGGATTTGCGCATGCCGCAGGTCTGGAGCGGAACGAGTTCGTTCCAGAAGATCGGGCCGTGGGCGATGTACTGGAGTTTCGGAAAGCGCTGGAGCGTGTGTTCCAGCTGCGGGAGTCCGGGATCATCGTAAAGCCCGAAATCGCCCCATTCGCGGTCGGAGCCGTCGGTCGTCACGGGGAGTCCGACGATTTCCGCGCATTTGAAGAGGTTCTGGACCATGGGATTGTCCATGCGGAGATTGGGCATGATTTCGCCCACGCCGCGGCAGCCTTTGTCCTTATAGTAGGAAAGCACGGTGTCGAGCGGGGCATCCCATGCGTCGGTCAGCGCGCGCGGGTCCACGTTGCAGAAGGGCATCAGGCGGTCCGGATGGTTTTCGCACATTTCAAGGATATCTTCATTGGACTGGGGAAGGTAGATTTCATTGCTGACGACGGGGAGCACGAATCCACGCTCGATTCCCGCCTTGTCCCATTGTGCGATCAGTTCCTCGGCATTCGGGAAACGGACGACGAACGGAATCGGCCTGCGGTACGCATGGGAATGGATATCGATGAACATGTGAACTCCTTTGGTTGTCTGTTAGTATAACACGCTGTTCTTTTTTTTCAAGGGGAGGGGACATGAATATTTTTGGGGCCGCATCGTCGTTTTTCGGCAGGGGGGCGGCGGGAACCGCGTCCATTCCGGCCGTGCAGGATTTCCGTCCGGAGCATTACATGGGAAAGTGGTATGAGATCGCGCGCATGCCGCATTATTTCGAGCGAGGCATGAAGGATGTGGCGGCCGAATATTCGATCTGCCGCGACGGAACGATTTCCGTGACGAACACCGGAATCCGCGACTGCGAGATGCGGGAAATCCACGGGGTTGCCAGAATGAAGCAGAAATTTCCGGGCACGGGCGAACTGGAGGTCTCTTTTTTCCGTCCGTTCTACAATCCGTACCGGATCATCAAACTCGAACCGGATTATTCCACGGCGATGGTGACTTCCGCCACGCGGGATTATCTCTGGATTCTTTCGCGGTCGCCCACCATGGTGCCGGAGCGGCTGGACCGTTATCTGCGGGCCGCTTCCGAATTCGGGTTCGCGGCCGAAAAGCTGGAAATCGTCTGAAAATGCGGCGTCCGTGGACGAATAAAAAAACGAGCGCAAAAAAATGATTTTTTTGCGCAGGGTGCAGGGCTCTTTGAGTCCTGCCGGGAGGTCCGGGGGCGCGGAGCCCCCGGAGACGTGTCTTTATTTCAGCGCGAATTTCCAGTCGAGTTTCATCCGGACGGATTTTCCGGATTCTCCGACGAATATCGCGGAACCTTCCTCGAATTCGACCTTTGCGACCTTTCCGAAATCGGCGTCCACGGGCGCGACGCCCTGGATCACATGGATGTCGGCGGGGAACTGAACCGCGGTCGCGATCCAGCGCTCGTTCAGGAAGTTCTGCGTGACGGATGGCTTGAATCCGTCTGCGAAGAACGCGCAGCCGTCCTCGATTCCGAGGCAGTAGGTGCGGCCGTTCCAGGGGGCTTCGAAGCGTCCGGAGTTGGAAGTCCAGATCGTGGTGGCGGGGAGCACGGCCGGATTCTTCATGGCGAACCAGAGATAGCCGGATTCGGGATAGACCGCGCAGGTCCATGCGGGGAGTCCGTCTGCCTTCTTGAACATGGAGAACAGGTCGCAGTAGCCGTAGGGCGACGGATAGACCGAATAATCCGCGAAGGCGGGATTCTTGAAGACGGTCGGGATCCTGTCGAGGGACTGGAATTCGGCGCCGGGCTCGAGGTACTGGTATTCCTGATTCGCGGGATTCGAGAAGATTCCGGGAGTCACCATTCCGAACTCGAAATTGCTGGTGGAAAGGAACATCTTCGCATTGCCTGCAGGCATCCTGACGATGGGGTGGTGTCCGGCGGGCATTTTCCCTGTCAACCCGGAGACGCTGTCGGAAATGTAAAGGGCCGAGGAGCCGCGGTCGAAGCGGATGGTCTTGGAAACCTTTCCGCCCATGCGGATTTTCATTTCGATGGAGAATTTCACGGAAACGGAGTCGCCCGCTTCGGAAATGCCCTCGAAACTCCAGGGTTCACCGGAGATTTCGCCGTGGCAGGGGTGAAGTTCGCCGTCGACGGGTTCCGCGTTGCCGCCGAACGGCAGGCAGAAGAATTCGCCGCGGAGGTTTTCCAGGCATCCCCTGCCGAGCACGCATTTGTTTTCGGTCTGCCACGGGGTGACGAGATACGGGCTGATGCGGCGTCCGTCCTCCAGGGTGAACCTGACGGGTGCGCTCATGCCGCCGCGTTCGGTGAAGAAGAGGTCGGTGCCGTTGGCGTTCACGCTCCATCCGGAAGCGTTCTTGACGTTGTTTCTTGCTGCGAAGCTCATTGGATTCCTCCTTGTTTGGTTTGAGATGAAGTCAGATCGACAAATGATGCATGGACAAGTCCGGCCAGACGGTCAGGGCTGACGGCGAGGTTCGTTCCGACTCTTCCGCCGCTCACGCAGATGGTGTCGAAGAGCTGGGCCGTTTCGTCGAGAAATGTGGGGAAGAGTTTCTTCATGCCGACGGGCGAGCATCCGCCGTGGATGTATCCCGTGAGGGGCAGAAGTTTTTTCGAGGGGATCATTTCGATGCTTTTCGCTCCGGCGGCGCGGGCGGCCTTCTTGAGGTCGAGTTCGGCGTTTGCCGGGATGATGAACACGAAATTTTCCCGTGACTGGTTCTCCGTGACGAGCGTCTTGAAAACCTCGTCGGCGGAACGGCCGATCTTTTTCGAGATGGAGACGGCGTCGATGAGCCCGTCGTCGACGGAATATTCGTAGGGCGTGAACGGGATTCCAGCGGCTTCGAGCAGCCGCATGGCGTTGGTTTTCTTATCGTTCAATGGGAAGCTCCTTTCCAAAAAGACGTTCAAGTTCCATGTCGAGGGCGCCGAATCCGGCCTCGCAGCCGAGAATGGCGTCGGCGCGGATCCAGTTTCCTGCATCCTCGTCCGAGAGGTCGAAATGCTCTTCCGGATGCAGAAGCCCTGTCACGATGATGCGGCGCGTTTCCGGCGAAACGCAGCGCACGCGGTGGCAGATCACGAACCCGGAGTCTTCGAACTCCAGCCCCAGCGCCGTGACGGCCAGGTCGAACTTCTGCGCTGCGATCTCCTCAAGCGCGGCGGACTGCGCCGTGACCGGAACGACCTTGAATCCGATCGATTCGAGATGTTCCGTCAGGCGCGCGATTCCGGCCGGAGTTTCC
>CAZHPP010000271.1:0-5839 GCA_964534535.1 uncultured Victivallales bacterium
ACGGCGGCGGAATGCTGTTCGCCGGGGAACCAGTAGTCCGCCATGCCGCACTGGAACGGATAAAACGAACGCTGGCCGTGGCACATCACCGTGCGTCCGCAGCGGTGGGCCAGCGCGACCGTGCGCATGATCAGCCGGCGCTTTGAAATCATCTCGTTGGTGGAAATTTCACGTCCGAAACGGTCTTTGAAGCAGCAGCCGTGAACCGTGCTGCGGCAGGCAGTGCTTCCGCAATGGTCGTAATAAATCTGGAAAATGCGGTCGCCGTACGGATGTTTGTAGATCTTGAGCTGGTTGTTGAGGATGTAATCCTGAAACGCGGTGGTGTTGCAGAACAGGAGGAGCGTGTTTTCGACCCGTTCGTATTTTCCGTTTCCGAGCGGCTTCCACCAAGGCATCATGCAGACCGCGCCGTGAGGCAGAGACCAGTATTTGCGGAAATATTTCACATATTCGTTTTCATCGGTCAGCGCATTGGCGAGCCCGTAGACCGAACCGCTCATCGGACGGCGGTCTTTCATGCGGTATGCGAAGTCGGTCGGATGGGGGTCGTAGGTTCCGGCTCCTGTGAATCCGCCATCGCCTCCGCCGTGAACCAGTCCGATGCGGTCGTCATAGCGGAGAATCCGGTTCTGAACCGGGAGCGGACGCGTGGGAGTCGCAATGAACAGCGCCTCATAGGGTACGGCGTCCGGCAGCTTCACCTTTTTCTGGATCATGGAAACGGAACATTCTCCTGTCGAGCGGTTTGCAAAAAGCACCGAGCTGGCGGAGTCGTAAATCCAGTTTGCGTCATTGCGGCAGGAATAGGCGAACCCTCCGACTTTCGGAGAAACAAGCCACAGCATGTCCCCGTCCGCGTTGAAGCAGGTCTTGAATTCCGTCCGGTTCGGGTCGTAAAGAGTCGGGGTCATCAGGAATTTGCGGAATTCCGGCGCGGTCTGCCATTCGAGCTTCATGGAGGAGAGTTCCGGTTTTCCGTTCAGGGTCCAGTTGAACTGAATCATGCCGTCGTATTCGACCGTCGCGGCATAGTTGACCGTGAATCCGGGGCCGGAACCCGTTCCGCTGAATGTCACCGTGCGGTTGGTGTGCGTGGTTTTCCCGGCTTTCCAGATGGGAGACTTTCCATCGATCTTCAGCACGGGCGCGGACGTGAAGAGTTCCTTCCCGTTGACCAGAATGGATTCCGGGAGCGGGCCGTTTCCAAATTTATAGACGCGGTTCCAGGGCGTGACGGTGCGGCCTTCGAAGCGGAAATCCTTCCACAGCGCGGGGACTTCGTCCTCGTCGCCGAGACCGTTGTAGGCGAATGAAAGATCGGGACGTTTTACGGAGACCGTGACAGGCTTTCCGCCCGGAATGACTGTTTTCAGCGTATAGGTTCCGATCTGATCGATGCCGCTGAACATGCGGCACTCGTTCACCTTCGAGAAAGTCCAGCTTCCGGAACGGGATTTCCCGTCGGGAGCTGTGAGCTGATAGTCGATTTTCAGCGTTCCGGCCTTCAGCAGCGCGGCTTTGTCATTCGGGAGGGCAGTAAAATCGAATTCGGCTTCGAGCTTGTCAAGCTTTTCATGCTTTCCCGTGTCGACGCCGTTCAGGGAGACTTCATAATCCTGGATGACGGCGGCGGATTTGTCCTTCAGAAGACTCGAGTACATGTTCTTGATTTCGACCGGCGTAAGGTCGCGGGAGTAGAGCTTGAAGTCGTCCACGCAGACGCCCCACTGGTTTCTGTCTTCATAAAATGAACTTTTGATCCCGATGAATCCGGACCTGGTGACGAAGTCCTCCGTCTTTGTGTACTTTCCCGGAAGCGACGCGGAAAGCTTCAGTTCGCCGTTGAGATAGATCGCTGTTTTCCCGCCGCCCCATGTACATGCGATCTGATACCATTCGTCCTGCTTCACGCCTTTCGGCGAAAGATTGATCCTTCCGACGTTTCCGTAAGTGTGCGGCGGCTCGGTGCTCCGCCAGTCGAAATAGATGTTTTCTCCGTATTCGTAGAGCCGGAGGTCGATCATCCGTTTCCCGCGCGGCATGTTGTGAATCGTTTCGACGTCTGGCGTATTGGATTCCGTGAGAGACGGGTCTTCGCTGAACACCAGGTGTGCCAGCGCAATGTTGCCGCGCTTTTTCCCGCCCGTTTCCGCCGTGCCGGGCGTGTAGTCGGTCGCCTTGCCCCACAGGATGAGCGTCCCGTGCAGAGGGGAAGCGTTTTTCATCACGTCGAACTTGAGATTCTCGCCCGGGAGCGGCTGGAATGCCTGCTGCGTGTCAAAGCCCTTCAGCATGCGGAGCATGAGGTTGGCATCGCGCATGGTGCGGGAATCCTTTGCCCCTTTTGCAAAGTCGGCATTGACCTTGCAGCGGTCGAACGTCACGGCGAAGGAAAGGTCCTTGTCCCCGAGTTTCCCGGAGAGCGGAAGTTTCTCGAATTTCTGTGCCGACACTCCCAGAAGGAGCGAGCCCAGGACGAAAGCGGCGAATGATTTCAGGTCCATTGCATGAAGTCTTTCTGTTACGGTTCTTCGGGGAAAAATTCAAAGTCGTCAAAATACACGGTGCCAGGAGAGGCGCTCTTCACGCCGAGCGTGACCAAAACGAACGCGCAGTTTTTCCATGCGCCCGTTTCCGGCACCTTGAAGGTCAGCACGATGCGTTTCCAGTCTTTGCATGCGGCGGAGTTGGCGGAAGCGCTCTGGACCCCGGTGCCGAGAAACCCGCGTTTCGCATTCTGTCCCTGAATGCCGAGAGAAAAATTTGCTCCTGACTCAAACCCGGATCCCTTCACCCATACGAGGAACGTGTATTCCTTTCCGGGCTTGACGGGAACATGATTTGTGAAGCATCCGGTCTTGGATTCCGGATTCCCGGGAAGCACCTTGATCGAGGCGGAACCTTTGACGGAATGCCCCGTTTCCGGAGCGAATTCCGGAGCGAGCTTTGCACCGTCGGCCTTCCAGAAGCCCCAGACTGCGGAATCGAAGGAATCCTTCACCCCTTTTGAGGGGTCGGTTTCGGCGAGCTTGAAATTGTCGAATGCGGCGGAGGCTCCGGCGGGTCCTCCGGCTCCCAGAAGCGCCCTGACTTCCGTGGTCCCCGCGGGCGTTTCAAAGGAAAAAGAGATCGGAGCCGCTTCGGACGAAACCTTCCGGGACGAAGCGGAAATCACGCTCATGAACTTGCCGTCCTTGAACGCCTGGACGGAAAGTTCCGCCGCGGCGTCTTTCCCGGAAACCATGACAGAAACGGAGTACGTCTTTCCGGGAGCCGCGGGAAAGTTTTTCAGGAAGTATCCGCCCTTGCCGGCGGGATTGCCTTCCTTCATGGAAATTTCAGCTGTTCCGTTCCCATGACTGAAGGCAACTTTTGCCTCGGAAATGTTCCAATGGCTCCAGATCCCGGAGGAAAAATCGTCTGTGACATCGGCGGCGCAGAGGGTGACGGCGCAGAGCGCCGGGGCAAAGAAAGAGAGCATCTTCATGAACGGAATCCTTTCCATGTTTTATTTTCAGTCGATATCGCTGGAATAATAGGGCGTGGCCGCGTGATAGGCCCATGCGCCGACTTTTCTGTCGGCAACCCGGTCCGTCACAGTGGAGACATGACCGTCTACGAAGGAGAGGTTGGTCTTTCCGGCATGCGGCGGAAATTTTGGCGCGACGGCGCTGTGGCAGTGAAAGGGCCAGTTGATGATGGCGAACCACGGATCGCCGCGCTGGGTATCTGCCCAGTAAACCAGACGGGTCGGCGACTTGATGCTTTCCGGCTTGAAAAGATTCGCCTTGCCGTAGACGTTGTAGTAATTGGTCCCGTAATCGCCCATGCGGCTCCATGGCGCATAGGCGCCGTAGCCGGCCAGATGAAGATTCGTGCCGTAGTCCATCTTCATATAGACCTGGACAGGGCCGTCTGTTCTGGAAGGACAGCGGAAGATTCCAGGCGGCAGTCCGCCAGCCACGGTCTTGAGCAGAGTCTGATCAATGCTTCCGACATAGCCTGCATTGATCATGTTGTAGATGAAGCCTCCGCAGTAATCTTCTTTGCCGTTCCCGAAGATGACGAATCCCCAGCCGTCATTGTCGTTGGTGTAGTAAATGGAACCCTGGGCGATCTGTTTCAGGTTCCCGGTGCAGTTGATGGTGCGCGCCTTTTCCCTTGCGGCGTTCAGTGCGGGGAGCAGCATCCCGGCCAGAATCGCGATGATCGCGATCACGACCAGGAGCTCGATCAGTGTGAAAATCCGTCTGTTCATGCTGTTCTGTTCCTTTCTCTGACGATAAGTTGCGGTTTGATTAAGATATCGGTGCGTTGTTCAAAAGGCAGTTCGGCCTGTGCCGCGGCGGCCCGGGCCAGTCCCTTCAGATTGTGATCCACGGAGGTAAACGGGATCAGGGAGCTTTCTCCGCTCCACGGAGTATTGCCGATTCCGGCAAATACAATCTCTTCCGGAATCCGGCCGAAATGCTCCAGCAGCAGCTTCATGAATTCCACGATGCGGACGTCTGCCGCACAGAATCCGTCCGGCAGGTTCGCCGTCATGTCCGAAAGAATGTTTGAAGTCTCTCCCATGTCGTAGGCGATTGCGGCGACGGTGAGTTCCGGGTCGATTCCGGCTTCCTTCATGGCGGCCTTGAACCCGTCGATCAGCTTCTTTTCCCTGTGGACGGCGTATGCTTCCGGGTTGAGCCGGATGCCGGGCGGCACCCAGTTCGGCAGAAAGATCGGACGCCGGCAGCCGTGTTCCGCAAGATATTTTCCCGCCAGATGCCCCGCTTCGTAATAATCGAACCAGACGCCCGTATTGAACCGTTTGCTTCCGGAATCGAAGAAGTCGATGAAGACCGGATGGCGCTTCCGGATCTCGTCCAGATGCGGAATGGCATTGACGCAGTAGCCGTCCACGATCAGTGCGGCAGGATCGGATTTCAGAAGGCTTTCGACCGCCCGTGTGAGCGAGGGACGGCGTCCGTAAAGATTGTCGATTCCGTTTGTGGCAATGCTCTGGACGGCGTACCCGTTATTCGTGAACTCCATCAGGAAATCGTGGTAGAGATCGGCGTAAACATGTCCGGCCGACCGCATGATGAGCCCTGCAACGCCCTTTTCCGGGGCGCGCGGTGTTTTGCGGACAATGGTTCCGGTATGGCGGCAGCGGTCGATCAGACCTTCGCGCTCGATGATTCCGAGTGCGTCGCGGACGGTCCGCCGGCCCGCGTCGAACTGCTCGGCGAGTTCGCGCTCGCCCGGAAGCCGGCCTTCCGGAAACATGTTCGAGAGGATCATTTCCCGGAACCGGTCCGAAAGCAGCTGTGTTTTTGTGCCGCTCATATTGGTCTGAAAATCCTTTTGTTTCCGAAGATTATACAACAGAATGCCCGAATTGTCAACGGGACCAAAGCGGGCGTTCCGGAAAAAAACAGATTGAAATGGTACCAAACCGCAGGAGTTTTCCAGTTGAAAACACCGCGGCAGGCATTATATTGACCGGATACCGAATCCATGGAGAGTTCATCATGTTTGCAATGGGAATCGTTTCCGGACTTCTGACCGCGCTTCTGTTTTCCATTTCCTATATCTGCAGCGCAGGCTTCATGAACAGATACCGCTCCCCGCTGCGGCTTCTGGTCGACTCCCAGATTCTCCACCACTTTTTCTATTATTGCCATGAACAGTCCAATGACTGGGAATGGCTTTTTTCGTTTCATAGCACCAGTAAAATCAAAGACTTACAACAGATTGCCGTCGCCGGGGAATTCTCTCCTCCGAAGACGTAAAACCGTTCCGGAGGGCGTTTTCGCGGCCTTTCCCGCTCTCTTTCTCCGGGAGATCA
>CAZHPP010000272.1:0-5827 GCA_964534535.1 uncultured Victivallales bacterium
ACTACTTACCATGCCCAGTATCATGGTGCTTGCGGTGTTTGCCATATTGCCGCTGATCACCATGCTGGTGTACAGCTTCCAAAGCGACAGTGGTTCTGCCGGGATCACTTTGGAGAACTATACAAATTTTTTCTTAAAAGGTGTATATTTGATTTCAATACGGAAACAATCTTAAATATGGAGAATTTCGCCATGGCATTTCTCGACGAGAAATATCTTCTGAAAAGCGAAACCGCCCTTGGAATCTTCACCCGCATCAGACCTCTGCCGATCGTCGATGCCCACAACCATGCCGACGTTGCCGAAATTGCCGCCAACAAACGCTATGACGATCCGTGGCAGGTCTTCGCCGCCACCGACCATTACGTCTGGGAAGTCATGCGCAAGCGCGACGTTCCGGAGGAATACATCACCGGCAAGGCCTCCAATCTGGAAAAATGGCGTTCCCTTGCCCGCGTGATGCCCGAAATCGCCGGGAACCCCGTCTACGAATGGATTCATCTCGACCTCAAGCGCCGCTTCGGAATCAACGCCGTGCTCGACGTCACGACCGCGGACGACGTCTGGGAGGAAGTCAAGGCCGCGCTTGCCGTTCCCTCCAAATATCCGCAGGCCCTGCTGAAAGAAATGAACGTGGAAGTCATGTGTTCCACGGACGATCCGGCGGATCTCCTTGAAAACCATGAAGTTGTGAATAAATCCGTGGGCCGCACGCTGGTCCGCCCGACGTGGCGTCCGGACAAGTCCACGCGTCTCTGGCAGCCTTCCTGGAAGTCGTATCTCGGCAAGCTCGGAAAGCGCTTCGGATTCCCGGTCGATTCTCTCGCGAGCCTCGTGAAGGCGCTCAAGCTTTCCCACGACTATTTCGCGGAAAAGGGCTGTCACGCGAGCGACCATGACACGCCGTTCCTCTGTCCCTGCAGAGCCACGGAAAAGCAGGCCTCCGAAATCTTCGACAAGGCGTTCTCCGGAAAAGCCGTCACGAAGGAAGAGACCGCCGTCTACACCGATTATCTCACGACGCAGTTCGGCGAATGGGATTCGCAGACGGGCTGGGTCTACCAGATGCACATCGGAGTCCGCCGCGACGTGCGCGATTTCCTGTTCAAGGGGCTCGGTCCGGACTCCGGCGGAGACGTTTCCGACCACGAGGTCGACATCGTGCTTCCGCTGTGCTCGTTCCTGAATCACTTCGAGGGACGGCTGAAAGTCGTGCTCTACTGTCTCGACCCGGGGCATCAGCCTTCGCTCGCCACGGTGGCGCGCGCGTTCGGCTCAAATGTGCGTCTCGGCTCGGCCTGGTGGCTCTGCGACACGCCGGTCGGCATGAAGCGCCAGCTGGAATACATCGGCAGCGTGGACCTGTTCTACGATTTCGCCGGCATGGTTTCCGACTCGCGCAAGATTCTTTCCTATGCCTCCCGCTTCGAGATGTTCCGGCGCGTGCTCGCCGGAGTGCTCGGCGAAGCGGTCGACCGCGGACAGATGCCCTACCGCGTGGCGGAGCATCTTGCGGTCCAGATGTGCTACAAGGGCCAGAAAGAGTTCTTCAAACTTTAATCTGAAGTCTTCAACCTCCAACCAAATATCTGAAAGGATACAACATGGAAGTCATCATCAGACCCGACGCAAAAAGCGCCGAACTCCTCACCGCAAAGCTGATCGCCCGCGAACTCAAGCAGAAGCCGAACCTCACGCTCGGACTCGCCACCGGCCGCACCATGGTCAACGTGTACGACATCCTCGGCAAGATGTGCAAGGCCAAGGAGCTTGACTTCTCGCTCTGCAAGACCTTCAACCTCGACGAATACGTCGGGCTCAAGGCCGAGGACCCGAACTCCTACCGCTATTACATGAACAAGAACCTGTTCTCCAAGATCAACATCGACATGCGCAATACGCACCTCGAGGACGGCACCGCGAAGGACCTCGACGCCGAATGCGAGCACTACGAGGACATGATGGAAGAAGCGGGCGGACTTGACGTCCAGCTCCTCGGAATCGGCCGCTCCGGCCACATCGGCTTCAACGAGCCGCTCTCCCCCTTCTGGTCCCGCACCCGCATGGTTCCGCTCACGAAGGTCACCTATGAGCAGAACTCCCCGCTCTTCGACAATCCGAAGGACATGCCCATGCTCGCCATGACGATGGGCGTCGGAACGATTCTCGAAGCCAGAAAGCTCGTAATGCTCGTCACAGGCGACGAAAAGGCCGACATCATCGCCAAGGCCATCGAAGGACCCATGACCAGCATGATCTCCGGCTCCGCGATCCAGCTCCACCCGGACTGCGTCGTCGTTCTCGACAAGGCTGCCGCCAAGAACATCAAGTTCAAAGAGGACTATGCCTTCGCCGTCAAGAACAACCCGAAGTTCAAAGGCCTTCTCTGATTCATTCCCTCGAATGAGTCCCGCCGCGCGGAGCCTTCCAAAAACTCCGCGCGGCTTTTTTACCCATGAAAAACGAAGAATATCAGGTCTGGAAGACGGCCGCTGAAAACGTCTATTACCGCGAGGGACGCCGCCTGGCGCCGCCGCAGGGCTGGATTTTCGTGCCCTCCGGCGATCCCGGACTGACCCGCCGTCTCAAGACTTCCGGCGAATGCTGGACCGTGGTCCACCGCAGGAAAAACCGCATTGAGGCGCTCGGTCTGCTGACCGACGGCGCCCGCGTGGCCGGAATCCGTTCCGCCCTTGAATCCGAACGCGCCGATCCGGCCTATCAGCACAGGATGGAGGCCGCAAAAAAACGCCGCGAGGCCGAACAGGACGCCTATGTCGTCGAATTCCGTCAGGCTGTGGTGGATTTCCTGAGATTTGCGCCCCGCTGGAAGGAGGCCATGTGGCGCATGGCCGATTATGTGACCGATCAGGCCGTGCCCGTGGGCAGCGGCACGGTCGCGCGCACCGAACGCATTCCGCTTGAGCGCCGCGCCGAGGCCGCCGTGATTGCATGGATGCGCCATCAGACGACCGCCTACGACCACATGACGATCGCGCGGATCCGGGGCGAACGCCGCGAAGTCCGGCACGAACTCGCGGAACGTTCCCGCGCCGTGCTGGCAAAGTACCGTTCCGGCGAAGACTTCGACCTGAAGACGTGTCCCCTGGCAAAGGCGCTCGGCCTGATCTGAACCGGCATTCCTGTCTTTTCTGCCCCGTCCGTCCTGTTTGTCCTGTCCCCGGCATTGCCCCGGGGAAAAAATGTTGTTTTCCCCCGATTTTTTGCATTTTTTCTGTTTAAATTGCGGAAAGATGGTGTATATTATCGGATTTTCGAATTCCAAACAAGCAAGGAGCTAAAATGGAAAACCAACTCAAGCAGATGGGCAAACGCCTTCGTGAACTTCGCACAATTCTGGAAATCCCCGTTTCGGAAATGGCTGCGATTACACGAATCAGCGAGGCCGAATATCTGGAGCATGAGGCTGGAACCGTTGACAGCTCGTTCACCTTCATATACCGCTGCGCCATGCGCCTCGGCGTGGACATGAGCGCGCTCGTCACAGGCGAGACGCCGAAACTGGAATTTTACAATCTTACGCGCAGGGACGGCGGAATGCCGATCCGCCGCCGCGCCGGATTCGAATATCTGCATCTGGCGAGCCTCCTGAAGAACCGTCACTGCGAACCGTTCCGCGTTCAGGCGCCGCCGCTTCCGGAAGATACGCCGATCAGCCTTTCCACCCACTCGGGGCAGGAGTTCGACTTCATCCTTTCCGGACAGCTCAAGGTGCGTCTGGACGACAAGACCGAGATCATGAACGCGGGCGACAGCATCCTTTATGATTCCTCCCATCCGCACGGAATGATCGCGATCGGCAGGGAGCCCTGCGTGTTCCTGGCCGTGGTGATCCGCGGCGAGGGCGACACTCCGCTCACGGTGGAGCCGCACGCCGTCGAAACGGCCGCTGCCGTGAAGCAGGAGCTCGTCTACCAGCGGTTCATGTCCGAAACGGTCGATTCCGAAGGCCGCCTCGTGAAGGTCGACTTCCATTATCCGGAAAACTACAACTTCGCCTACGACGTGATCGACGTCCTGGCCGCGAAGTCTCCGGACAAGCTCGCGATGCTCCACCTCGACAAGCACCACAACCGCCGCGACTTCTCGTTCCGGGAAATCTCCCGCTACTCCCAGAAGACCGCGAATTATCTCGTTTCGCTCGGAATCCGCAAGGGCGACCGCGTGATGCTCGTGCTCAAGCGGCATTATCAGTTCTGGTTCATCCTTCCGGCGCTGCACCGGATCGGCGCGATTGCGGTCCCGGCCTCCAACCAGCTTCAGGTCAAGGACTTCGAATACCGCTTCGACCGCGGCCAGATCAAGGCCGTGATCTATACGTCGGACGACAACATCCCGCAGTACATCGACGAGGCGCAGAAGACCTCTCCGGGCCTGAAGACCCGCATCGTCGTCGGCACCTGCCGCGACCCGAAGGTCGAACACGACTTCAATGCCGAAGTGGAACAGTTCAGCGACGTCTTTGAGCGTCCCGCCGGACTTTCCGCGCACGATCCGGCCGTCATGTTCTTCTCCTCCGGCACCACGGGCTACCCGAAGATGGTCGAGCACAGCCACACCTATTCGCTGGGCCACATCATCACGGCGCGCTGGTGGCAGAACGTCCAGCCGGGCGGACTCCATCTGACGATTTCGGACACCGGCTGGGGCAAGGCGCTCTGGGGCAAGATCTACGGACAGTGGCTCTGCGAATCCGCCGTGTTCGTCTACGACTTCGACCGCTTCGACGCGGCCGACATCCTTTCGCTCTTCAAGAAGTACAACATCACCACGTTCTGCGCGCCGCCGACCATGTACCGCTTCTTCATCCGCGAGGACCTTTCCAAGTACGACCTTTCGAGCATCCAGTACTCGGCCACGGCAGGCGAGGCTCTGAACCCGGAAGTCTTCAACATCTGGACGAAGGCCACCGGACTCAGCATCATGGAAGGATTCGGCCAGACGGAAACCACGCTCACCGTGGGCAACCTCGTGGGCATGACCCCGAAGCCCGGCTCCATGGGCAGGCCTTCCCCGCAGTACGACGTCGTGCTGGTCGACCCCGAAGGCAAGGAGGTCGGAGTCGGCGAAGTCGGCGAGATCGTGATCCGCGCGAAACCCGACACCGTCTGCGGACTCTTCCGCGAATATTTCCGCGACCCCGACCAGACCTCCGCCCAGTGGCATGACGGGCTCTATCACACCGGCGACACCGCGTGGCGCGACGAGGACGGCTACCTGTTCTACGTCAGCCGCATCGACGACGTGATCAAGTCCTCCGGATACCGCATCGGCCCCTTCGAGGTCGAGAGCGTGATCATGGAGCTGCCCTATGTGCTCGAGTGCGCCGTCGTCGGAGCGCCCGATCCCATCCGCGGCCAGATCGTCAAGGCCTTCATCGTGCTCGTCAAGGGCAAGGAAGGCACCGAGGACCTCAAGAAGGAAATCCAGAACTATGTGAAGCACAATACCGCTCCGTACAAGTATCCCCGCAAGATCGAATTCATTGCGGCCATGCCCAAGACGACCAGCGGCAAGATCAAGCGCACCGATCTGCGCAAGATGCAGTAAGTCCCGTTTCCGTGCGGCGCAGAAACTGATCCGGTTCCTGCGCCGCTTTTTCTTTCATCTGCGGGGAGGCGTCCGATGTCTGAACAAACAGTCCGGAATCCGATGCGGGAGTTCGTGAGGAAGTTCTTTCACGATCCGGCCGCCGTCTGCGGCCTTGCCGTGATCCTGCTGATGGTTCTTTCCGCCGTCTATGCGCCGTTCCTCGCCAACGCGGCCCCGCTTTTCGTCCTGAAAAACGGTCAAGTCTCCTTTCCCG
>CAZHPP010000273.1:0-5782 GCA_964534535.1 uncultured Victivallales bacterium
CGGATAGACACCGCCGCGGGCAGGAACGTTCGAGTCCAGCTTGCCCGGCTCCACCGGATTCAGCAGATTGCGGATCACGCGGCAGGCGTGGTCGCCGTCTAAGAAACGGGCCCAGAGCGCCACGCGCCAGCCCATGGCCCAGCCGGTGCTCACATCGCCGCGCCGCACGAGCGAAACGCGCGCCGCATCGAAATACCGCTTGGAATCGTCGGGATTGAATTCGCTGCCGGGATATGCGCCGTAAAGATGTGAAAGATGCCGGTGATTGACGTCCATTTCCTCGAAATCCTCCCCGAATTCGAGCAGCTGGCCTTCGGAGCCGATGGAGGGGGTGCGGAGCTTCGGAAGCGCCGCTTCCAACTTCCGGGTGAACGGATCATCCTTCCCCAGAATCTTTGCAGCGGCAATCACATGCTCGAACAGTTCGCGGATCAGGGAAAGGTCCATGATCCCGCCGCGGGCGCAGGCGGAAAGTTCGCCGGTCGAAGGATCGTGGAACATATTTTCCGGAGAGGTGGAGGGACATGTTTCCAGTCTGCCGTCGATCTCGACGAGCCACGGAAGCATGAACTCGGCGGCGCCGCGCATGACCGGATAGGACTTTTCCAGAAACGCGGAATCGCCCGTGAACTCCCAGTGTTCGAACAGATGATGGCAGAACCACGCGCCGCTCATGGGCCAGAAGGACCACATGGTACGGCCCATGGCACGGATCGTAAACCGCCATAGATCAGAATTGTGGTGTGCACACCAGCCGGGAAGCCCGTAGTTTTCCGCTGAATATTTCCCGTTTTCTGCCAGTTCGGAAATGAAGGCGAAGAGCGGTTCGGCGCAGTCGGAAAGATTGGCTGGTTCGGCGGGCCAGTAATTCATTTCCGTGTTGATGTTGGTGGTATAGTTGCTGTTCCACGGAGGATTGTCCAGACAGTTCCAGATTCCCTGCAGGTTCATCGGCTGCGTTCCGGGGCGGGATCCGGAGATCATCAGATAGCGTCCGAAATGATAGAGCAGCGCGGCGAGCGCCGGCGGAAAATGTCCGGATTCATGCGCCAGGCGGAGCCGTTCGGGCGTGGGAAGAGCGTCCTCCGGAGTTTCGCCGAGATCGAGCTCGGAACGGCCGGAAAGCGACGTGAAGTCATCCGCATGCCGTTTCTTCAGGGCGTCGAACCCGAGCGCTTCGGCCTTTCCGAGGTCGTCCAGCACGGCGCGCCGGAGATCGATTCCGTTCGAGCCGGGCAGACGGTTCCATCCGGAAAAATCGGTGCGTATGGCCGCCAGCACCAGCGCGGATTCCGAATCCTTCACGCGGAGAGCGCCGTTTTCGGCGGAAACGTTTTCCGCAAGGACCTTCACGGCGATCCGGAAGGCGATTCCCGTGCGGCCTTCGGAATCGGTCTGACGCACCTTGCCGCGGGAAGAATATGCCGGGCAGGTCCCGGAAAAGGCAAGCGCATTCCCTTCCGCGGAAACGGTTCCCTTCAGGAGAGAACGGAGTCCGGCCGTGAAATTGAGATTCTTCCCGGAAGATTCCAGTTTCAGGACGAAGACCTGGTCGGGAAAGCTCACAAACGACTCGCGGCGGAATTCGGTTTCGCCGGAAGCATATCCGCAGGAAGCGATTCCGGTCGTCAGGTCAAGCGAACGCGTGTATTTTTCCGGGACGCCGGAGCCGGCGAAGGAAAGTTCGAGCATTCCGGCGGGGAGATAGGCCTGATTGTCGTCCTGCGGCATGTTTTTTTCGATGTAGGAATCGGCTTCGGAGAACTTGCGGGAAAGGATCAGGCGTCGGGCCTCGGCAAGGGTTTCGGGCGGAACTTTTTTCGTGTCATGGGAAGGCAGCCCGCCCCAGAGGGTGTCTTCATTGAACCAGACGGTCTCCCTTGGGACACCGCCCGAGATCATGGTTCCGATTCTGCCGTTTCCCTGCGGGAGTGCGGCTTCCCAGTACGGCGCCGGCTGTGTGTAGGAAAGCCTCTGTGAATTCTTCATTATGATGAAACGCTCCATTTGATTTTAATTCGATAATATACCAGCGAACGGGCGGAATTCAACCGGGAAAAGAGCGGGAAAACAGTCCTTTTTTGCGGACAAACGGAAGAATATGATTGGTCTATGTTCTGCAAGAGGACTGATTTTCAGGCATTGCCAATGGGCTGCTCGCCCCTTGAACCCTCGGCAGGACTCAAGGAGCCCTGCACCCTGCGCAGAAAAATCAATTTTTCGCTCGTTTTTTTGTCGACGCCTGTCGACCCGGGGCAAACCTCCGGTTTTCCCCGGCCCACACGAATCCCTGAAAAAACAGGCAACGTTTCATATACAGCTTATTATTTTTTCCGCGGCAGGGGAAAACATTTGCATTTCAGGCGGAATCAGGTTATATTATATCCTCAATCAGTCAATGGAGTCCATAAGTTCATGCCCGGTGGAAAAATCAGAGTATATTTTCTGGGGTCCGGAGTCTTCGCAGTGCCGTATCTGAAAGTGCTTTGCGAATCCCCGTCGGTGGAACTTGCCGGCGCGGGAACCCAGCCGGACCGTCCCGCCGGACGCAAACACCAGCTGAAGCCGACGCCGCTCGGAAGTTTTGCGGACTCGCACGGAATTCCATGCTCCCGGATCGAATCGGTGAATACGGATTCGTTCCGGGACATTTTATATGAAACGAAGCCGGACCTGATTGTGGTGGTGTCCTTCGGCCAGCTGCTGCGGGAATTCGTGCTGGGGTATCCGCCGCTCGGGTGTCTGAACGTGCATGCGTCGATCCTGCCGAAATACCGCGGGGCCTCGCCGATCGCGGCCATGATTCTGAACGGGGAAACGGCCGCCGGTGTCACGTTCATGAAAATGGACAAGGGACTCGACACCGGAGGAATCTACGACGTGTTCACGATGCCGCTCGGGAGCGAGCATACGACGGCATCGCTGGAAGTCGCTCTTTCGGAAGCGTCGGCGTCCCGGATCATTCCCGTCATTGAAAAGATCGCAGGCGGACTGAAGCCCGTTCCGCAGGACGAGGTCAAGGCCACGATCACCAGGAAAATCAAGAAAAGCGACGGCTCCATCGACTGGAGCGAACCCGCCGACATGATTCTCCGGAAGCTCCGCGGCTACTTTCCGTGGCCCGGCTCGTTCTTCCTGATGCCCGGATTCCCGACGTCCACATTCGTCAAGATCACGCTCGCAAAACTCGCCGAAGGCTCCGGCACTCCCGGAACCGTTCTTTCCGCCGGAAAAACCTGGATTGTGGCATGCGGCTCCGGCGCAATCGAAATCCTGCGCGTAATCCCCGAAGGTTCGCGCGAAATGGCCGCGGCCGACTATCTCCGCGGACGCCTCAAGGCCGGCATTCCGGCCAGGCTCCTGAACGGTCAGCGCGCACAACAATGAAACCACTTTTTTATGAAGACAAAAACACAGATCATCATCAACAGCGAACAGCTGGAAACCCGCTTCGCGCTCCTGCGCGACGGCGTGCTCGAAGAGTATGAAATCCAGCGCCTCGACGAAGGCGAACTGATCCCCGGCTCCATCTACCTCGGAAAAGTCGTCCACCTCGAACCCAAGCTCGAAGCCGCATTCGTCGACATCGGCGCGCCGAAAAACGCATTCCTCCACTACAAGGACATGCTCCCCGCCTCCTACGACATGCTCGGGGACGTCAAGGACGAAGAAAGCGATCCCGAATTCCAGGCCATGCGCGGCAAGGTCCGCAAGACCCGGATTCTGGATACCCTCGCCCAGAAAATCCGCGGCCTCATCGGGAAAACCGACAAGTCCCAGCGGCTCCGCCAGTTCACGGAAAAGCTCCACAGCGGACGGATCACCGTCGCGGACATTCCCAAGATGTTCCCCGAGGGCTCCGAACTCCTCGTCCAGATCCAGAAGGGCCCCATCGGCACCAAGGGCGCGCGGGTCACCACGAACATCACCATTCCCGGACGCTACCTCGTGCTTCTCCCGTACTCGCACCACATCGGGCTCTCCTCCAAGATCGACGAGAAAAAGGAGCGGGACCGTCTGCGCAAGATTCTTTCCGGACTGGAAGTGCCCGACGGCGTGGGGCTCATCTGCCGCACCAACGGCGAAGGCAAGAAGGATTCCGCCTTCGAACGCGACCTGGCCATGCTGTTGAGCATCTGGGAAAACACCAGCCGCTCGCTCGACACCTGCGCCGCGCCGGCGCTCGTCTACAAGGAGCCCGACCTCCTCGAACGGACCGTCCGCGACTTCCTTTCCGACGACATCGACGAGATCGTCGTCGACAGCGACGAAGCAGCAAAAGTTCTCCGCGACCAGTTCGCAAAATTCGCGGGAAAAGACTTCGACACCAAGATCATCGTCCACAACCGCGCCACCCCGATCTTCGAACGATACAACATCAACGGACAGGTGGCCGACATCTTCAAGCGCGTGGTCCAGCTGCCCAGCGGCGGCTATATCTGCATCGACGAAACCGAGGCGCTCGTGGCCATCGATGTGAACTCCGGACGCACCAAGGGCTCCAGGGATCAGCCGGAAACCATTCTGCGCACCAACCTCGAGGCCGCAAAGGAGATCGCCCGGCAGGCCCGGCTCCGCAACATCGGCGGACTCATCGTGATCGATTTCATCGACATGCGCTCCCAGCACGACCGTGACCTTCTGCTCCGGACCATGCAGGGTTATGTGGAACACGACCGCGCCAAGACGAAACTCCTGCCCATCAGCCGCTTCGGGCTCATGGAAGTCACCCGCCAGCGCGAACAGGAAAGCGTGCGGGACGCCGTGTTCGACCCCTGCCCCTACTGCAACGGCACAGGACTCGTCAAGTCCGCTCTCAGCATGAGCGTGGAAATCCAGCGCAGACTGCGCGAAATCCTCCGCCGCGACCGCCGCAGAAAAGACATGGCGATCCGCGTCATCATGCACCCGACCGTCCTCGCCCGGCTCAAGAACGAGGACGCCGACCTGCTGAAGGACATGGAGGAAACCTACGGCAAGGACCTTTCCTTCCGCGCGGACCCCGCCATGCACATCGAACAGTTCAAGCTCGTCGATCCGAACACCAATCTCGAATACTGAGGACGTTTTCATCATGAGAAAGACCTTCCTTCCGTTTTCCAAACCGGCTCTCGCGGAGTCCGACATTCAGGCCGTGACGGACGTTCTCCGTTCCGGCTGGATCACGACCGGCCCAAAATGCGCCGAACTGGAAGAAAAATTCAGGCAGTACACGGGTGCGAAGGAAGCCGTCGCCATGACCTCCGAAACCTGCGTGATGCAGACCCTGCTCCATGCCCTGAACCTCGGCCCCGGCGACGAGGTCATCACGCCCTCCATGACGTGGGTTTCCCTGGTGAACCTGACCGTCCTGCGCGGCGCAAAGCCCGTCTTCTGCGACGTGAACCGGGACACCCTGATGGCCGATCCGGACGAGGTCGAAAGCAGGATCACCCCCCGCACGAAGCTGATCGTTCCCGTGGATTTCGCCGGAGCGCCCTGCAATCTGGACGCGTTCCGGAAGATCGCGGAAAAGCACGGCGTGATGCTTGCCGAAGACGCGGCGCACTCGCTCGGCGCCCAGTTCAACGGCAGGAAAGTCGGTGCCGAAGGCAATGTCTTCTTCTCCTTCCACCCGATCAAGAACATCACCACCGGCGAAGGCGGAATGTTCGCGACCGGCGATTCCAGACTCGCCGCGCGTCTGCGTTCCCTCAAATTCCACGGACTCGGCGCGGACGCCTACGACCGCCAGACGCATGAACGCCGTCCCCAGGTCCAGGTCGTCGAGCCCGGTTTCAAG
>CAZHPP010000274.1:0-5760 GCA_964534535.1 uncultured Victivallales bacterium
GGAGCGAAGAACACGCCGGGCTCTGCAAAGAGGCCGCCGCCCGCCGCGATTCCGCGCATGCGGCGTTCGCGGAACTGCTCCGCGGAATCCTGCCGGAGGAAACCGCTCCCGAAGCGGCGATTCCCCTTCTGCGGGAACGCCGGAAACACTTTTCAGACGCCATGGAGGAACGGGAAAAATATTCCCGGGAACTCCCTGCCGCGGAATCCCGCAAGGCCATTGCCGAATCCGCGCTCCGCCAGAACGAAAAACTTTCCGCCGATTCCCGCACGGAGGCCGCTGCCGCCGCGGAGGAATGCGCAAGACTCCGCAAGTCCCGGGTCGATCTCTACGGGGAAAAAGACCCCGCCGCCGAAACGGAGCGGCTCCGGAAGGCGCGCGCTGCCGCCGCGGAAGCGCGGGACGCCGTCTCCGCGGAGGAGCACGGTCTCCGGGTCGAATTCGACTCCGGCACGAAGAATCTTGGGCTGCTGAAAAACGGGCTGGGCACTCTGGAATCGGAACTTTCCAGCGCCGCCGAAGCGTTTCAGAAATCCTGTTCGGAAAAGGGATTTGCCTCCGAAGAGGAATTTCTGCATGCGCGTCTTCCGGAAGCGGAACGGAGCAGGATTTCCGAAACACTCGGGAATCTCGCGGAACGGACGTCATCGGCCGCCGCCCGGACGGAGGACCGCAGTCTCCGGCTCAAGGCGCTCGAAGCGAAGGGTCTTCCGCCGGAGGGACGCGAGTTCTATGTTTCAAGAATTGCCTCGCTTTCCGCGGAGCTTGATAAGGCCGTGAGCGGCCGCGCCGTGGCGCTCGAAAAGATTGCCGCAGACGAACGCGCCCGGGCCGGACGGAAGGAAAAACTCGATGCGATTGAAGCTCAGAAAAAGGAATGCGTTCTGTGGAACCGCCTCAACTCCCTCGCCGGATCGGCGGGAGGCGACAATTTTTCCCGTTTTGCGCAGGGGCTCACGCTGGAGCGGATGCTCCATCTTGCGAACGTCGAACTTGCCGGAATCAGCCGGCGCTACCGCGTGGTCTGTTCACGGGACGAGGAACTCGGACTGAACGTGATCGACCTCGACCAGGGCGGAATCGAACGGAGCGCGGCGAATCTTTCCGGAGGCGAAAGCTTTCTGGTGAGTCTTGCGCTTGCGCTGGGCCTGGCCGCGATGGGAGGCGCCTCGATCCAGATCGATTCGCTGTTCCTTGACGAAGGGTTCGGCACGCTTGATTCCGATGCGCTGGAAACGGCTCTGAACGCGCTCGGTTCGCTCCGGCAGAACGGAAAGCTGATCGGCGTGATCTCCCACGTTTCCGCGCTGAAGGACCGCATCCCGACCCAGCTTTCGGTCGAGCGGCTTCCGGGCGGACGCGGCCGGATTTCCGGTCCCGGAGTCACCCGCTGCTGAAGAACGGCGGTTCAGCGGAACGAACGGTAAAGAACGCACGCGCCGCAGTCGCCGGAAACCTTCGAACAGAATTCCGAATCAATGTGATGAAGTCCCTGGCAGGACGCGGCGTCCCGGAAATATTGCGCCGTGCCAGGTGGCAGCCACTTTGCCGTGACGCGGCGCGTGACGCTGTTTGGGCCCTGTGCGGGAAGCGCCTCGAAAAGCAGCGGAAGGCGGTCAAGTGCGGCGGCGTTTTCCCTGAGCCGCGCGCAGGCCGCCAGACACGGCATCACGGCGTCGACCGCAAGGAGGACGGCGCGGACGTTTCCCACGAGTACGGCGGGCGTTTCAAACTTTTTTCCGTGAAAGGAACCGTGCGTCTCCCAGAAGGGATCGGAACAGCGGAGGGAATCCAGAATCCGTTCCGCGGCCTGTTTCGGCGAGGCGGAATTCATCATCAGGTCGAACCAGCCGGAGACCGGTTCGGTCCCGTTCGCGCGGAGAAGGGCAATCAGGGCGGCGGTTTCGCGTTCGGGGGTGTTGAGCGGACGGGCTCCGCCGCGGTGCCACGGAAGGCTCTGTTCCGTGCCGTGGCGCAGACTCCACCAGCGTTCCCAGAGCGCATGGGCGCGTCCGAAGGTTTCCGGGCCGGAGGCGTGTTCGGCGCCGGCGGGCAGAAGCCCGGATTCTCCCCAGATCAGCGGTTCGAATTCGGTCCGGAAGAGGGACGCCGGGTAGTTCCCGGTCACGGCCTCGAAAAGTTTTCCGAACGCCTCCCGGTTGCGTTTTGCCCCGCAGACTTCGAAGAGTTTCCGGAGCCACGCCTTTTCCATGCCGGAGGAAATCATCTCCTTCAGGACGGAATCCGATTTGCGGAGTACACGCTCGAATCCGGCCCTGCGGAAGAAATGCAGGAGCTCCGGGAGCGGCATGGCGGCGAAGAGGGAGGCGCATTTTCCCTGCGGTTCCGTGAGAAAGGGCGGCGCGGAGGGGAAGGGCTGTTCCGGAAGGACGAAGGTTTCCATCGTGTCGGAGGAGGAATCGTTTTCCCGCACGACGTGGAGAATGATATTGGAGTAGGCGCTGTCGGAGGCGTGGCGGTGGCGGAGCCAGTCCGAGCGTTTCACATGGACTTCCACGTCGCCTTTGCGGAGCACGCCGTCCAGCAGGATTTTTGCGCCGCGGAAATCGGGTCCGGCCTCGAGGTTCCAGACTCCGCGCGAGAGGACTTCGAACTCGTGTCCGGCGGCGGTGCGGAACTTTGTCCTGAGCGGAATTCTGTTCCATTCGGCCTGAAGGACGCCTTCATAGGAGGCGCACGGCTCTTTCAGAATCTGAATAAAATCACTTTTCGGTATTTGCATTCGCATGATTCCCAATGTAAACTATAAGAATGATCCACATGGGAAATTTATACATGAAAACCAAAATTGCAAGTCTGATTTCCATCCTTCTGATGATCGTGTGTTCGGTCCAGCTGTATCTTCTGCTGCGGAACACGAATGAGGTCCGGCGGGAGGAAAAGAGCCGCGGAGCGGAGGAGCGGCCGTCCATCCGCCCGGCGGAAAACGTGCGGCAGACCCCGACCGTGAAGGCCATCGGCGCGGTGATGCCTTCGGTGGTGAACATCAGCAGCCGGCGGGTGCTTCCGCAGGACGTGTTCCCGGATCCGTCGTCGTTTGAACGCCAGGAATTCCGGAACGTGTCGGAATCGGACGTTTCCATCGGCAGCGGGATCATCATCGACGAATCGGGACTGGTGGTGACGACCGCGCATGTGGTCTACCGCGCGATTCAGATTCAGGTTTCCTTCGGCGGAGGGCCGATGCGCGGCGCCCGCGTGATCGCCGAAGACCTTGCCAACGACATCGCCCTGCTCAAGATCGACGGGGCCGAAAACCGCTTTGCGCCGATCCGGACCATTTATCCGGGCGACATGATTCTGGGGGAAATGGTCATTGCCGTGGGCAATCCCTACGGCCTCGACGGTTCGATCACCGTGGGCGTGCTCAGCGGAATCAACCGTTCGCTCGTTTCCGGCGGGAAGGTCCTGTTTTCCGACCTGATCCAGACCGATGCCGCCGTATTCCCCGGCAACAGCGGCGGCCCGCTCATCAATCTGGAGGGGCGGATGCTCGGCATGAACATGGCGGTCCGGCGCAATGCGCCCGGAATCGGCTTTGCGATCCCGCTCCTGCGGATCGAAAACGTGCTGGCCGGATTCATGCTCCCCGAACGGTTTGCCGGCCTGAGCCTGGGAATCCTCCCGCAGATGAGGCCGGACGGTTCCGTCTATGTGGCGAAGGTGTTCCCGAACAGTCCGGCCGAGCGCGCCGGGATCAAGCCGGGAGCGGTCATCACGGGGTTCCAGGAATGGAATCCCGCCGGAAGTCTGCTCGATTTCAGCCGGAAGCTGATCCGGCTCCGCGCGGGCGAACCGGTGGAACTCTCCTTTGAAGGAGAATCCCGAATCCGCAGGCTCACGCCCATGCCCATCGACCTCGGCGACGGCGTGATGCTTGCCGACCTCAAGCTGAGGCTGGGAATCCAGAAGCTTACGCCTCGTCTGGCCGGAGTGCTCGACTATCCGTTCGACGACGGCGTCATCATCAACAGCGTCTCCCCGGACGCCCTGATTTTCGGCATCCGGCGCGGAGATGTGCTCGTCAAGCTTTCCAACCGGGTGATCCACTCGCCCGAAGATATTGCCAAAGTCCTGCGGGATGTCCCGCCCAGCACGCGGCTTCCGGCGGTCACGCTTTCCGTCGCTTCCAACGACCAGGGCGAAAAGTTCCTGGTCCGCCGCAACCTGGTTCTGCAGGCCAAATAGATCATTTCTCCGAGGGAGGAGCGTCCCGCAGAAGGCTTTCCCGGTACCGGATCGGCGGAATTCCTTTCATCCGCCTGAAAAATTCCGAAAAGTGGAACTGGGAGGAGAATCCGAGCTTCCTTGAGATTTCCCCGATGTTCAGCGTGCTGTACCTGAGATAGCGTTCCGCGCTCTCCAGCCGGAGCCCGTTCAGGAAGTCCCGCGCCGAACGGCCCGATGCCCGCTTCACCAGCAGCGAAAAATGATTCCGCGAATACGAGCACGCCGCGGCCGCCTCCTTTACGGAAACGTACCGACCCGGATTCTTTTCCAGAACGTCGCAGACCGCCGCGAGCGGTCCGGAATACCGCAGACGCTCCCCCGTCAGCACGTCGAGCACGCCCGCCAGATAATATTCGAGCAGGACCGGATAGCGGTCTCCCGGCATTACAACCGCGCCTTCCGGAACGCCGTAGTATTTCGCCGGGAACGTGGAGTCCAGAATCGTTCTGACGGCGTCGAGCACGCCGCGCGTGAAGCCGCCCGCCGGAACGTGGAGCACCGCCGGCAGTCCGGCGGAATGCGGAAGCGTGAACTTGAAACTGTATCCGAGGTACGGTTCCGGGTATTCCAGCGTATGGCTGACTCCGGGCGAAAGAAAGATCAGACTGCCCGGCCGAAGCGTGTGCGCGGAATCCCCCGCGGTCATCACGCAGGTCCCGGAGACCGTGAAGTTCGCCTGAAAATAGCCGTGCGAATGATTCTTTACGCGGATCGAGGAATCGCCGGAGGCGAATCCCCATCCGCAGAGCTTCAGTCCGAAAAAGCGTTCGTCCATGTTTCCGCAGAACTCCTGTTTCCCGGAACAGTAGCGCCGGATTCCCGCAATATCAAGCCGGAAATCGTGCAAATACGGATAAAACGATGGAATGCGCGTATTGCATTCCATTGTAAAAACTGTATATTCTTTCATGCAAGCATCTTAACAGAGGAGTCCGTTCCGATGAAGGAAAAACTCGTCGCCGCGCAGATCGGCTGCGGCAAATTCGCCCATGCGCAGGACCTGCCCAACCTGACCACGCATCCGCATGTGCGCCTGAAATGGGTCTGCGATACGAATGCCGCCCATGCCGCGGAAGCCGCAAAAACGTTCGGAGTCCCGAATGCGACGGCATCATTCATGGACGTCATGAACGATCCGGAAGTGGATTTCATCAAGGTCGCGACTTCGCATGAAGCGCATCTGCCGATCATCGAGGCTGCCGCAAAGGCCGGCAAGCATGTGTTCTGCGAAAAACCGCTTGCCCTGCGTCCGGAGGAGGCCTGGCGGATCCTGAGCGCCGTGAAGCGCGGCGGAATCAAGCTCTGCGTGGACCTGAACCGCCGCATGTCTCCCGCCATGACCGCCCTGCGCGCCAGATGGCTCGAACAGGCCGCCGCCCCGAAACACAATCCGTGGCGGTATGTGGAAACGGTCCGGGAACCCCTGCCGGAGGAAAATCTGCCGCACATGCTGATCCGCATTCAGGACGAAAGCTCTTCCTACGGTCTCGGACACCTGAACCCGCTCAC
>CAZHPP010000275.1:0-5755 GCA_964534535.1 uncultured Victivallales bacterium
ATTCTGGCATGCAGTCCGCTGGATGAAACTGTGGCAACTGACTGTTCCAGATGCGCAATTTTTTCCTCCGCGTCTTTTATCTGTTGCAGCATCAGCAGATTCACAAGAATTATTACTGCAGACAGAACCAGCATTCCCCAATACCATTTTCGATCCATTTCACTTTCCTCCATCATTTGTTGTGTTTTCAACTCACGTTCCCGCTAGTGTTAAAAACGATCAATTCCATTTACGAATCATTGATCGTTATCTGATTCGGGCAGATACCCGGCAGACAGCCCAGGACAGTCTCCCGAATGTGCTTTTCACAAGTGCAAAACGTGCCTGCATCAACTGTCCATAAAACATGTGGTTTTTACACGGATTCAGAAAAAAATACACAAAAAAAGCATGTCCCCGACATCCGTTGCCGCGAAGAGGCACTTGCAAGCCCGTCGTCTGACAAACGGAATACGAAAGACATGCCGCAAGTACGTCTGACACGGCAAAACGTACAGCGACATGCCCGATCCCGGTTTCTCTGCAGACGACAAATGAAAAGTTTGCAAGTTTTCTTTTTGCCGCAAATCCACCGATCAAGCAGTCATGGAAATCCATTTTCTCTTGAATTTCCATGAAAAATATATCATCAGTACAACGGAATTCAAGCATAGGAAACAGAATTTTTACACAAGTCCCCTGAAAAAAAGTCCGGCAGACTCCGCAGGCGACATCGGACTTCTGCAAGTTTCCTCTGCCGCGGAATCTGCCGGATCATTCGAAAAAGCAAGCTGACGAAAATCAGGGCACAGTACACCACAGCGGAAACGCATACCCGGATGCGCGGACCGATACAGTTTCTCCCTTGTCAAACCGCCAGTTTGCTTCCAGAATCCCGATTTCCTGCCTGTACCCCGGAGGGAGCCTGAATGAATAAGTATTGCTTTCCTTTGAACGACTGTTGCTCACGCTCATGGTGCACTGCAGGGTATCTCCGCGCGAGGTATTGGTCACCTGAAGCACTTTTCCCTCAAGCATCGATGGCCGGAATGAAATTCTGACCGGAGGCGTCAGCGGATATGTCCCCGTAAAGATCAGGATCAAGACAAGTACAACGATCGCGACAAGAATACTGCCTCCGATTTTCATAGTCCCATGCTCCTTTGCTGTTTATGCCGTTCAGGGCCTTGAATATCTCCTATCCGGGTCTTCCGCAATTCTTACAGTTCCATGCTGAAACAGGAAAAATAGCTATGTTCTGTGTGATGACTGATTTTAATGCATTTCCAATGGGCTGCTCGCCCCTTGAACCCCGGCAGGACTCAAAGAGCCCTGCACCCTGCGCAAAAAAATCATTTTTTTGCGCTCATTTTTTTATCGCCCCCCGTCGACCAGGGGACGAACCTCCGTTTCACCACCTCCGAATCCCTGGGAAAAAACAGTCAACGTTCCGTACACAGCAAAAAAATTATTCCGGAAGATTGTTTTTCCGCCGGAATGGATTATAATATGAATATTATTCTGTTTCAGAATCTTTATCAGGAGTTTTCAATATGTCATTGGTTCCCGGTTCCAAATTTCATGACCTTACCCTCGTGCAGCACTGCGGAACAGGCGCCTACGGCGATGTGTGGCTCTGCCGCGACATCACGGGAAAAACCATCGCTCTGAAACTGATCGCAAAGGCACGCCAGCCCGCCGAACTCAAGGGGGTGGCCGCACTCCGCTCAAAACTCCCCGGACACCCCAACATCCTTTCCATTCATTACATCGGCGAAGACGATGAATTCCTCTGGTACACCATGGACGCCGCCGACAATCTCACGCCGGACGGTCCGGAATACGTCCCCGATACGCTCGACAACCGCATCCGGCGGAAAATTCCGTCGGATCCCGTCGCAGTCATGCGCGACCTGCTCTCCGGACTGGGCGCGCTCCATGCCGCGGACATGGTCCACAGGGACATCAAGCCCGCCAACATTCTCTTCATTCACGGACGCGCCGTGCTGGGGGACATCGGCATGGTCGCGTCCGACACGACCAGTCTTTCGCTCGCGGGAACGCTCGGATTCCTTCCGCCGGAAGTCCGCGACGGTTCGAGTTCGCCGGGAACCGTCGGCAAGGCGGGGGACGTCTATGCCCTCGGCAAAGTTCTCTACTGCATGATCACGGGCAATCCTCCGGAAGAGTTTCCCGATCTGCCGACCAATCTGCCTTCCACGCCGCTGATCCGGCGGCTGAACCGTCTGGCCTGCCGCACATGCGAACAGCATCCGGGCGAACGCCTCAAGGACCTTTCCGGAATTTCCGCAGAACTGGAAAAGGCGGTCGCCCTCGGCAATACCCCGGAGCGTCTGTTGGAAAGAATCCTGCTATGGAAAAAAATCATGATCAGGACCGGTGCAGCGCTTCTGATTCTGCTGATTCTTGCAATCGCCGGGTACTTTGCGTTCCCGTCTCTTCAGCCCGTTCTGCGGAAAGTTCTCGTAAAACCTGTTTATCCCGGCATGGAAAAGTTCGTTGAATATCACCACAGCCGCCTTCCGATTTCCATGAAAATTCCGTCGGACTGGGTCATCATGAACGAGGAAACAGCAAAAAAAATCTTTGCAAAAGCAGACACTCAAACAATGTTTGAAAAAAAAGGATTCACCTCCGCGGCAGCAGCGTATTTTGAACAAATGGTAAAGAACGGCATGGATATGCTGATCTGTCATGTGGGTTCCAGCTATTCCGAGAACATCATTATAAACTCAATCCGTTTTCCCCAGGAAGATATTCAGGAGTTCGAAAAGCTGTCGGAGAACGAACTGACCGTCAGGATGGTCATACTTATGAGGCAGATGTACGCGCCTTCCACGATCGTCTACTCCGTGCGCAAATCAACAATAGCCGGGTATCCTGCAATAGCGATCGAATTCAGCGTAACTCCTGCGGAATTAAGACAGAAAATGTATGTGATTTCCCCTCCCGGCGGAACGCAATATCAGATTACCTATCATGCAAGAAAAGAAAATTACAGCACCTATCTCGGTGCCGTTGATGCAGCGGTTAAAACTTTGAAAATCGGGAAATGACCGTGTCAGAATCCCGGACCTTCCCGGAAGAAGGATGACAAGAGGAACAAATCCAATGGCTTACACGACAAGAAAATCACTGCTGAGAAAAGTCAGGGAAGGCGACGAGATCGGCTGGGCGGAATTTTACGCCACCTACAAGCCGCTGATCCTGCGCCGCGGCATGGACTTTTCCCTGCGTCCGCAGGAACTTTCCGAACTGGTCCAGAAGGTCATGCTCGAATTCTTCCTGAAGGACCTCTTCCACACGAAGTTCGACATCGAGAACGTGCCGGACGACCTTACGTTCCGGTATGATTCGAAGCACGGCCGGTTCCGCGACTTTCTGCGGAGCGTCGTTACGAATCACGCCCTCAAGATCGTACGGGAACGGCGCGACCAGGAGCCCGTCGACGAGCTGGAAAACGTCCTTCCCGATCCGAACGGCGGACACGAAGCCGAATGGGACGGGGAATGGCGCCAGCATCTGCTCACGCAGGCACTGGTGGAACTGCGCTCCAGGGTCGAAGCCGTCACCTACCAGGCATTCGAGCTCTATTCACTCAAAGGGAAAAAGCCGGAGAAAACCGCGGAATTTCTGGGCATTTCAAAAGAAAGCGTCTATACCGCCCGGACCCGCTGCGTGGCAAAACTGCGCGCGATCGTCCGGGACTTGGAGGCAAAACCATGAACAGACATTACACTCCGGAACAGCTTGAACTTTACCGGCACGGCGAAATGAGCGTGCTGGGGCGGATCCAATGCGCCGCGCACCTGAAGGAATGCGCCGACTGCCGGAAGAAGCTGGACGACCTCAAGTCCGACGACGCCCTGGTCAACGAACTCCGGGAAAGCGTGCGCGTTTACAAAGAACTTTCCAAGACTCCGGTCTCTCCGGCCTCGCGGAAGTAAAAGACCATCCGGGCCATTTTCTCTGCGCCGGACGGAAGGCACTCCGCATTTTTCCCAGACTGCGTCTGGAAAAGACGGCCGTCCCATGCTATATTTGAACGCGGAATTTTCCGGAAGTCCCGGAAAAGTTTTTTCAAATCACCGCGCGCAAAGGAAAGCCCGAACCATGAGTGCCAGAATACAGAAGATTTCCAGTCAGATTCTCGAACGCAGAGATTTCAATACCCTCGCCGTGATCGGCGACCCCGGATGCGAAGGACTCGGCGCAGACTCCATGCGGATCTATGCCGCAGCCCTCCAGGAAGCCTCGAAAAGCGACCTGATCCTCGTTGCAGGCGATCTCGTCCCCACCGGCGAACCGCGCTATTATGAAACCGTCTGCGGAATCACCGAGAACATCGCGCAAAAGGATGTCTTCGTCCTGCGGGGAAACCACGACACCGGCCGCTATGAAAGCAGTTTCGGGCTCGGCGAATATGCCGTGACCGGCCCCCGCCTGACGCTCATCGTGCTGGACAACGCCTCGCGCAGATTTACAGAATCCGGGCTTGAACTTCTGAAGAAGGTTCTCGAACGGGGCGACACGGAAAACGCGGTGATCGCGTTTCACATCCCCGTTCCGAACCGCTTCACCACAAACACGGTTTCCGCGGAAGATTATGAGCCTCTGCGGAAAATCTGCGCTCCCTGGAAGCAGAAAATCCGCGCGTTCGTCTGCGGACACGTCCACTCGCGCTTTGAGGACGCCGTCGACGGCATTCCGCTGATCTGCACCGGGGGCGGCGGTGCCATGATCGAGGACGTTTCCGAAAAGATCAGGGCGGCCGGAATCGACTACCACATCGTCCGGTTCTTCTTCGATTCTGCAGGGAAACTCTCGCACGAAATTGTGAATCTGAGCGAACGGCCCTATACGCGGGAAACCGCCGATCCCGTGCTTCAGTCCCAGCTCGAAGCCACCGTGAAGAACGAACTTTACGCGCATCTGCGGTATCTGATCTTTGCGGAACGGGCCCGGAAGCGCGGACACGCGAATCTGGCCGATCTTTTTACAAAGCTCGCCGAATCGGAATACCGTCATGCGCGAAACTTTTTCGCTCTGCGGGAAGTGCCGGCGGCCTTCGACAGGGCCATGCCCGCGTTCCTTTCCGGGGAGACGTTCGAGTATGCGGATTATTACAAGATGATGGGGGACGCGGCGGAAAAGCGGGGATTTTCCATTTCGGCGCACGCCTACCGTTCGGCGCGGGAGGCGGAAGGAGTTCATGCGCGGCTGATCGCGAAGCTGGAAAGTCTGCCGGATTCCGAGGTCCCGCGGATCGAGGTGTGCCCGGCATGCGGATTTGTGCGCGCGGTGAATCCCGCATCGGCAGGCGAACGCTGTCCGATCTGTGGAGCACCGGGCCGGAGCTTCCTCTGATCCCGTTCCTGAACGTCAGCACGAATTCGACAGCGGAAGGTCCCGGCTTTATGGTAAAGCACTGCCCCCCTCGCCGATGCCGCCGGACTGGGATTATCTGTATTGCAGAAGGAGCCTGACGCGGAGACCGTCGCCGGGATTCTTTTTCTCTTTCCGGAGCTTTATTTCGGATTCCGTCCGATCGACGCTCAGATAGGCGTATCCGTATTTTCTTCCTGCTTCCGGCTCATTTTTCCAACCGATCTCGATCAGGTTCATTCCGGGCTTGAGGGAATCGACGGGGACGCATTTTTCGCCGAAGGCCTTGCGCGTCTTGCCGTCGGCGGTCTCCCAATTCGCGTTGAAGGCTAGCCCCCTGCGGCGCGATGCGAAGCTGAGCACAAGCCTG
>CAZHPP010000276.1:0-5753 GCA_964534535.1 uncultured Victivallales bacterium
GTGTTCCTCCCCGCACTGAAAATTCTCTCGTTCGCGCTGCCTCTTCTCGGAATCGCCGGGGCGGCCGTCTGCATGATGATTTTCGGACGAATCTTCCATGCGCCGGTTCCGTTTGTGCATCTGGGGCTGGCCGCGGCGGCATTCGCCGCGCTGTTCCTTTTTGCGCTGGATTCGCGCACGTTCCGCTCGCGGTTTGCCGTATTCTGCCTCAGCGCCATGACGGCGTTCGCGGGGATCGTGATCCCCGCGGCCGGATGCGCGGAACATTCGCAGACCTTCACGGATGCGGTCGAATCCCGCCGCACCGGACGGCTTTATCTGTTCCACATGGGGCCGGACCACGAGGACCTCAAGTACATTCTCTGCATGAAGCCGGAACGGCGGAATGAGGTCGTCTACACCGGTGTCTTCCTGCCGCCGGGGGAATCGAACTACACGCGGATGTTTCGACTCGTGCTGTTCCAGGACGAGGTCAGGAAGATGCGTTCCGGCGACGTGATTCTCTGCGGGAAGAAGGAACTGCCGCTTCTCGGGAAAGTCTGTTCCGAGACGAAGCTTTTCTGCGCGCCGCTGGAACGCGGGCGTCTCGGCCGGAACGAATATTTCGCGTTCCGGGTCGAGGGGCGCGGCAGGTAAAACATCTCCAGGCTGAGACCGAAAATTTACTTTCCGAGCCAGGCGGAAAGATCGGATTCGGTCTTCCGCTTCGGAACGGAGTCGAATTCGACTTTCAGCACCGAACAGAGATCGTCCGGCGGAAACGCAGGAAGCCCCGTGACCGTCAGCTTGCCCGTTTCCGGATTCCAGTCGAACGGATATTCCTTTCCCGTGGAAAGCAGCGAAACGCGCCGTACCTTCGACGCGATCCTGATGGCCGTCGCGGTCTGCCCCGGCCAGCGGAAGATGCACCAGTACGCAGTCGGGCCTTTCGCCGTCCACGGCCCCTGAAGATTGAGGTCGACCGTGTTGGGCATGGAACTGCCGATGAGTTCGCATTGTCCGGCGCCGTAGACAGCTTCCCCGTTCACGGAGAGCCAGCGTCCGAGCGCGGAAAGACGCTCGATTTCCTCGCCGCGGATTCTTCCGCGCGGATCGGGGCCGATGTTCAGCAGATAGTTCCCGCCGCCCTGGGCCGCCTGAATCAGATACTGAAGAAGCTGTTCGGCGGACTTCCAGTTCGGATTGAAGCGCGTATAGCCCCATGCGCAGGAATCGCCGATGCACATGCAGCTTTCGGTGGCGCGGTGTCTGCCGGGACGGACCTCCTGCTCGGGCGTCTCGATATCCTCGTCCCTGCCCGAGCGGTCGTTGATGATGATCCCCGGCTGGAGCGAACGCACCATGGAATTAAGCTCCTCCGCGCGCCAGAATTTCGCCCAGTCCGGACGCTTTCCCGCAAGTCTGGAATCCCAGCCGCCGTCGTACTCGAGCAGTTCGATCTTTCCATAACCGGTCATGAGCTCGCGGACCTGGTCATGCGCCTGGCGCACGAGCGCCGCCGCCGACTCCGGATACTTTTCCGGTTCGAAATAGCCGGGGAACCGCCAGTCGAGAAGCGAATAGTAAAGCCCCACGTGAAGCCCCGCCGCGCGGGCGGCCTCCACATACTCGCGGACAATGTCGCGGTGCGGCCCCAGCTTCGCGCTCGTGAAATCGGAAAATCCGCTGTCGAACAGACAGAAGCCCTCGTGGTGGCGCGTGGTGAGGACCATATATTTCGCGCCGGCCCTGACTGCGGCCGCGGCCCATTCGGCGGCGCAGCCTGGCTCGGGCTGAAAACGGTCCGCGAGCTTTGCATATTCCTTTGCGGGGATGCGCTCCGAATACATGGTCCATTCGCCGCGCCCCGGAATGGAATAGAGTCCGAAATGGACATAGATTCCGAAGCGTGCCTGATGGAACCACTTCATGCGTTCTTCATACGTCATGGGAAAAACCTTTCGGGGTGGGAATTAATCGCCCCAGGCGGTGTTGCCGAGGAGCCCTTCGTTGAAGAACACGGGGCGGCAGCCGCCGTCTTCCACCATGCACCGCACCGCTGCTTCGATGCGCTGCATGTGGTCCGGAATGTAGTTCGGGTAATAGGGGAACGTGTACTGTTCGTGGCTGGCCGCGTTGACGGCTTCCGTTCCGGTGGCCTTTGCGCTTTCGATCATGCCGCGGACCCGGGCCGGGATCAGCTTCAGCGGGACAAGGTTGCAGCAGCAGCCGCCGTTTCCGCCGCAGCTTGCGAAGAAGAAAAGCTTCAGGCCGGGATCGTAGCGGCCCCCGTGCCGGCTCATGTAATTTATCTCATCCCCGAAACCGTAGTGCATGGCAAGCGCTTCCGTGGCAAACGAACGGTCCTCTCCGGAAACGGAGCGCTTCTGGACCTCGGTCATGTTCCCGCCCTTCTGCCGGTCGGCGAGGCTGGGGCCGCCCATCACGCGCGGACGCAGCGAGCCGGAATAGCAGCGAGTGCCGCGCCGGATCATCTCCATCGCCACGGCGGGATGCACGTTCGCCCAGTGCGCCACGATCGGCGCAATGAAGGTCTGCTCGCCCGCAAAGCGGACGATTTCGTTCTTCACGAGGTCATAGTCGCGGCCGAACTCCTCCGCGGAGGCCTCGATGTACGGACGGTCCGGAAATTCGCTGTAGGAATGGAAGGAAAGCTTCATCCAGTCGGAATTGTCGATGAACTCCTGCTTCCAGATGTCGGGCATGTCCTTCAGGACGAACTCATGGTGGTCGTTGTGGTAGAAGCAGTTCAGCGTAACCTTGAATCCGTACCTGTCGTGAATCTTCTTGAGTCCGGCAAGATAAAAGTGGCTGAACGCGCGTTGCGGACGTTCCTTCGCAAGGTCTGTGAAGACGAAACTGTGGTCGTCGATATAGAAGTTGCAGCGGAGAAACGATTTCTTGTCCCAGACCAGCGTGAGCTTCTGGGAATATTCGCCGTACGGGGTCATGGCCGAGGCAGTGACCTCGTTGATCTTTTCCCTGAGTTCGACCGATGCGGTAAAGCTGCGTCCGTCCATGTCTGCGGGAACGCCGTTGACTTTGACGGGATACCCCGCGTCGGAAACGCCTTCGATGCGGACGGCGAGCGACTTTGCAGTTTCTTTTCCGTGATTGTGGTTCAGGACTGCGCCCTGACGGTAGTTCGTGATTTCGATCATATGCTGAATTCTCCTCTTTGAATGCGGGAAACATAGTTGCATTCCGGAGAAAATGCAATATATTAAACGAATACAATCGGGGAAATCAGCAATAGAAAGGGAGCAGGAAGCGTGATCAGCGTCTGGGAAACGGAAACGGCGAAGGAAATCTACTATGTGAACACGGCGGAATACCGTGCGGAAACGCCGGGAATCCGGGTTCAGGCGGTCTGTTATTCGCTGCTTTATCCGGCGTGGAAGAACGTCAGCCGGCCGCGCCCGTATTATATCGTCTCGCTGATACTTTCGGGGCACGACCTGCTCTCGGCGCCGGATGGAAAGGAACTCCATCTCGGACCGGGCTCGTTCAAGATTTCGGACCTGAACACGCCAGCCGAAGCGCTCCAGCGGACAGACCGCGACACGCTGGAACGGTATTTCATGCTCCTGGAAGTGACGCCGCTGCTCACGGACATGCTCTCGAGGATGTTCCCTGCGGGATTCCCCGCCTTCACGGCTCCCTTCCCCGCACGCCTGAAGAAATGCTTCGAGGATCTGCGGGATATCCTTTCTCCGCCGAAAAAAACGGATGACATTCTGGCCTCGGCCATGGCGGTGCGCCTGTTCCTGGAAGCGGCGCGCCAGTTCCCGCATAAAAGCGTTCCGCCGCCGCTCGGCCTCGCGCTCAGCTACATCGACAACCATTTCTGCGAACCGACCCTGAACCGGGAACGCGTGGCCGCGGCCGCCTGCGTGAGCGTCTCCACGCTCGGAAGACTCTTCCGCGCGCATCTGGACACGACCATTCAGGAGCGGATCGCCAGCCTGAGAATGGCCAAGGCGGAACACATGCTCCAGTTCTCGGACGAACCGGTGGCGCGGATCGCCGAAAGCTGCGGATACTCCTATGCCTACTATTTCGCGCGCGAGTTCCGGAAGCATTGCGGCACGGCCCCGCGGAATTACAGGGAACGCAGCGGCTGCGGCGAAAAACTCTGAACCGTCACCGGCTCTTGCCCGTGAGCTTTTCAAAACCGTCCATCAGCCGCGAAAGCGCCGCCTTGCGGAACGTGATCGCACCCTTCGGACAATGCTCCTGGCAGCAGCAGCACCGGATGCACGTCTTCAGGTCGAACCGCGGCTTCCCGGAAACGATCTTCAGCGTCTGCGGCGGACACATCTTCGCGCAGAGCCCGCACCCGACGCACTTCGAAGGATCGACCGACGGACTCGAAAGCATGTGCTTCCGCAGAAATTCCCGCAGGAACGGCGGGAAGCCCACGCCCCACTCGATAAAGGGCCCCGGCGGATCGGCCAGCCAGAGCGGATCTGGTTCCGGAACGGTTCCGGTCTCCTCCAGCGTTTCCGGCAGAAGCGACCGGCGCTTCGCCGCCGCGAGCACCGGCATGTCCGGGGCGCCGAGAATCCGCGCCGCGGAAAAATCCAGCGCCAGGGCATCCGCCGACCCGGCCAGAAAACCGCGGAACGCAGGCCCCCCGCTTCCGGGACCGTTCCCCTGCATGCAGACAATTCCGTCGAGCACATTGTACTGCGGGTGCACGGCCAGATAAAGGTCAAGTAGCATGTCGGCAAATCTGTCGAATTCTCGGCGCACGGTCAGATGCCAGCCCAGACGCGCGCTTCCGGAAACCATGCCGAAGAGATTCTTCACGCAGAGGGTCAGCACCATCATGCCGTGGGTCTTGGCTTTGGCGAGATCAACGACGCAGTCGAACTCGCGGTAATCGGAAGCCAGCTCCAGATTCCGGAAGACCGCTTTCTCATTGTTCGGAGCGCGTTCGAAGCGCGAAAACCCGGAAACGGAAACGTGCATCTTTGCAAGTTCCAGGTCGATTCCCATGGCGGAAACAATCATGCGCGCAGTCTGGACTCCGGGATTTTCCAGCAGGGAAACCTTTGCCGCGCCGGCATCCAGAAAGATCCGCGCCGTCTCCGTGATGAGAGCCGGATTCACGCACGCAATGTCGTCCTTCCTCCGCCAGGCCAGAAGGTTCGGCTTCAGCAGGACGGATTTCCCGCGCACGCCTCCGCTGAATTCAAACTGATGCGCAAGCACGGATTCCAGCGCGGGGACAAGTTCCTTCCGCGAATAATCGTGCGCCGAAGCATAATGGACTCTCATGGTTCCTTTCCGGGAGCCTCCGGAAGGCTCCATCCCGAAAATATATCCCGGGATGGAAGGAATTGCAAATGTCTCACGCATCCGCAGTCGGTCAGCAACCCTGATGAAAACCGCGTTCCATCCTGACACGATGCAAACATCCCGGACATGCGCCACGGACAGCAAGGGGCTGCTCGCCCCTTCAACCCTCGGCAGGACTCAAAGAGCCCTGCACCCTGCGCAAAAAATTTAATTTTTTGCGCGCGTTTTCTTGTCGACACCTGTCGACCAGGGGGCAAACACTCCGGTTTCCCCCCTGGACCCCCGAATCCCTAAAACCGATACACACGATTGAGGCGCTGAGCGCGCAGGAGTGGGGAAGAGCACTTTCGAGCCGTCACCCCCGAACCTATGAAATCGGTACATGCGATGAGGTGGCACGGGCGAAGCGCCGAGGCGCTGAGCGCGCAGGAGCGGGGAAGAGTACTTTC
>CAZHPP010000277.1:0-5753 GCA_964534535.1 uncultured Victivallales bacterium
GGCTGGCCGTTCTGGACAAGAATTTCCTTGATGACGCCGGCCTTTTCGGCCTTGATCTCGTTCATGACCTTCATGGCTTCGATGATGCAGACCGTGGTATCGGCGGTAATCTTGGAGCCGGCCTTGACAAACGGCGCGGAATCGGGCGAAGCGGAACTGTAGAACGTGCCGACGATCGGAGAGTCGATCGTCTTGCCCGGTGCGGGCGTCTTGGCAGCGGGAGCATCGGCTCCGGCCTTGGCGGGAGCGGCGGGAGCGGCAGGAGCGGCGGGGGCGGCAGCCGCAATGGGCGCCGCAACGGCGGGCTGAATGATCTGGCCCGCGGGGAACTGTCCGCCGCGCTTCAGGCACAGATGCATGTCTTCGGCTTCAATCTTGAATTCCGTCAGATCGTTTTCGGACATCAGTTTGATGATAGTCTTAATCTCTTCTATCTTCATGTTCAAACTCTCCAGGGGTTCCGCCGGAACTCGGTTCCGGCTCTGTTGTTCCTGTTTCGGTTCAGTTTTTGCCCGTGCCGCGGAGATGCCGCACAAGCGCCCGCAGGGCCCATTCATAGCCGTCCGTGCCGAGGCCCGCAATCTGGCCGAGGCAGACCGGCGCGGTCAGGGACACATGTCTGTAGTCCTCCCGGCCGCTGATATTGCTGATATGAACCTCAATCGCGGGAATCCGGACCGCTTCCAGGGCGTCATGGAGCGCAATGCTCGTATGCGTGTACGCGGCGGGATTGATCACAATCCCGGACGTCCCGTCCGTCAGCGCGTCCGCGATCCGGTCGCAGAGCGCGCCTTCGTGATTGCTCTGGAAGAAATCGATTCCGACTCCCAGCTCCTCCGCAGCCGCGCGGAGATGCTTCTCGACATCCGCAAGACCCGTTGTTCCATAGACATCCGGTCTTCGGACACCGAGCAGCTGAAGGTTCGGGCCGTTTATAATCAAGATCCTTATCATGTCCGTAATATACTCCCTTTTTCGGGAAACGCAAATTCCCTGCCCCGATTCGTGCGGAGGAATTTTTTCCGGATGCGGAAGCCCCGGTTCCGGAAACACCCGGGACCGGGTCCTGATCTTTTACAAACAGCTCCTCATCAGAGCTTCTCGACTCCGTCGACGAAGACCTTCTCGACTTCGAAGTCTCCGTTCAGGATCGTGATGTCCGCGCAATAGCCCGGTTCCAGACGGCCGACGCCCCGGAGTCCCAGCGCGCAGGCCTGGTTCCAGGAAGTCGTCTTGACCAGTTCGGAAAGCGGATAGCCCGTGATTTCGGCCACGTTCCGCAGGGCCGCGTTGATCTTCAGCGTGCTGCCGGCCAGCGCGCCGTTCGATTTCAGACGCGCCGCGCCGTCCTTCACGATCACAGGAAGCCCGCCCAGCGAGGATTCGCCGTCCGGCATTCCGGCCGCGCGCATCGCGTCCGTGATCAGCTGAATCCGGTCGCAGCCCTTGATCGAGAAGACCAGCGCGATCATTTCCGGGCAGATGTGGAGCTTGTCGCAGATGAATTCAATATAGACGTCGTCGTGGGTGAGTCCGGCGCCGACCAGGCCGATCTCGCGGTGTTTGAGCGGGGTCATCTGGTTGCAGAAATGGCTGAGGTTGCGGAGTCCGTGCGCATGGGCCGCCTGGAACTGCGCATAGGTCGCCGCCGAATGCACGCAGGAGGGCGTGATCCCGTGGGAAAGCAGTTCCGCCGGGAAAATGTCCCCGCCTTCCATCTCGACCGCGTACGACACCTTGAGCACCGGGAAGATCGCGTTCAGGCGCATGACCTCTTTGATGTCCGGCTTGCGGACAAACTTCGGGTTCTGGGCGCCGAGGCATTCCGGATTGATGAACGGGCCTTCCAGATGGACTCCGGGAATCTTGCAGCCGGGGGAGCCGGCCTTCACATAGTCCGCGGCCGTCCGGAGGGAGGCGGCCAGGGTCTCTTCGGCAAGCGTGAGGGTCGTCGGAAGAAGCGTGGTCACGCCTTCCTTGAGCTTGGCCCTGCCCATGGTGGTGACTGCTTCGTCGGTGGCGTCCGAAAAGTCGAGCCCCGAGTTGCCGTGGCAGTGGATATCGATGAATCCGGGCATGGCGTAGTCGCCGGAGACATTGATGACCCTGTCGGCCTTCGGCAGTTCGTCGCCGCAGGCATAGATGCGGGCGATCTTTCCGTTTTCGACCAGGATGGAGGCGCCCTCGAGTTCGACTTCGGGGGAGACCAGCTGACAATCCTTCAGAAGCAGTGTTTTCATGCGATTCCTCTCTGATTATATTGATTCAGGATGACTGGAAAATATACCATGCCGCGGCGGATTGTCAAGACAGCCGCCGGGAAAAGTCAGCGTTCGATGATGAACACGCAGGTGGAGGCGAACAGGTTCGGCCAGACATCCTTCAGGAAGCCGAAGGAATCGCCTTCCTGGGGCAGCGGCATTTCCTTCACGATCCGGATCCCCCGGGAACGGCACAGATTGCGGAAGTCCGAAATCGTGCCGAGGTGGATGTTCGGAGTATCGTACCACTGCAGCGGCAGAGTCTTGGTCACCGGCATGTTGCCGAAGAACAGCTGAAGCCGCGCGCGCCAGAACCCGATGTTCAGGAAGCTCACGATCCCCGTCCTGCCCACGCGGAGCATTTCGTCGAGCAGAAGGTCGGGCTTGCGAAGCGCCTGAAGCGTATGGCTCAGGATCACGAAGTCGTAGGAACCGTCCGCGAATTCGCGGAGTCCGTCGTCGAGGTTCGCATGGATCACGGGAACGCCGCGGCCGATGCACTCGATCACCTTGTCCTGGCTGAATTCGACGCCCATCACGGTGGTCTCCTTCTTGAGGATCGTCAGGGACTTGAGGAGCCGTCCGGAACCGCAGCCCAGGTCGAGCACGCGCGCCTTTTCGGGAAGCATCTTCGCGATCACGAGCAGGTCGTCGCGGGAAATGGTGGATTCGGTGTTCAGGTGGAATTTCACTTTGCGCCTCCGACTCTGGCATAGAGGTTTCCGAGATAGCCTTCCACGATGGCGCCGAGCTTCTCCTCTTCCAGGAGAAAGGCGTCGTGGCCGTAGCTGGACTCGATGTTGCAGTAGGTGGCGGGGATTCCGTTGGCAAGCAGGGCGCGGACCATTTCCCGGGACTGCGCCGGCGGGAACAGCCAGTCGCTCGAGAACGAAACGACCAGGAAGGGGCACGTCACGCCGGCGAACGCCTTCACGAGATCGTCCCCCGAATTGTCGGAGACGTCGAAATAGTCGATCGCGCGCGTGATGTAAAGATAGCTGTTGGCGTCGAAGCGCTCCACAAAGCGGCTGCCCTGGTGCTGGAGATAGCTTTCCACGCTGAAATCCTTGTCGAAGTCGAACGAATAGTCGTCCGAATCCTGCAGACGGCGTCCGAACTTGCGGCGCATGGATTCTTCGCTCAGATAGGTGATATGGGCAAGCATGCGGGCGATGGCAAGGCCGTTTTCGGGCTGATCGGAGTAATTGCCGCCGTTCCAGCCGGGATCGTGCATGATCGCCTCGCGGCCCACCCAGTTGAACGCGATGGACTGGGCGGAAATCCGGGAAGTCGTGGCAATGGCCATGATGCTTTCGGTAAGTTCGGGATAGGCGATCGCCCACTGGACGGCCTGCATGCCGCCCATGGAGCCGCCGGCCACGGTCAGCCATTTGCGGATTCCGAGGAAATCCATGAGCTGCTTCTGGGCGTTGACCATGTCGCCGATGGTGACGACGGGAAAGTCCATGCCGTAGCTTTTTCCGGTGAGGGGGTTGTCGGAACGCGGCCCCGTGGAGCCGCCGCAGCCGCCGATCACGTTGGAGCAGACGATGAAATACTCGCCGGTATCGAAGGGTTTGCCGGGGCCGATCATGGAATCCCACCAGCCGGGGGATTTGTCGGTTTCCGCATGGAGTCCGGCCGCATGGGCGTCGCCGGAAAGCGCGTGTTCGATCAGGATGGCGTTGTCGGCCTTCGGGGAAAGCGTGCCGTATGTCTCGTAACGGATTGTGACGGGCGCGAGGATGCGTCCGCAGTTGAGGCGCAGGCCCTCATGGAAGGTGAAGTCCTTCGGCTGTACGATTCCAACGGATTTGGGTTCTTCCTCCATAGTCAGCGGCATTTCCCCATGAATAGTTGAACAGAAACGAAAACGAACTCCGCCTGTCGGGGCGGAGCCCGTTGATCAGATACAGAAACGAACAGATTCTTCAGAGCGTTTTTCCGGCAATCGCCTTCAGGGCGCCGAGGTATTTTTCGCGCGTCCTGAATACGATTTCGTCGGGAAGCACGGGCGCCGGCGGAGTCTTGTTCCACTTCTGGCTTTCGAGCCAGTCGCGGACGAACTGCTTGTCCAGGCTGACGGGCGAGCCGCCGGGCCTGTAGTCGGACTTCGGCCAGAAGCGGCTGGAATCCGGCGTAAGGACTTCGTCGATCACGATGACCTTGCCGTCGTACACGCCGAACTCGAACTTGGTGTCCGCAACGATGATGCCCCTGGCTGCGGCATAATCCGCGGCCTCGGTATAGAGGCGGAGCGCCAGTTCCTCGACGCGTTTTGCCTTTTCGGCGCCGACGATCTTCGCGGCCTGCTCGGGATTGATGTTGATGTCGTGCCCCGATTCGGCCTTGGTCGAAGGCGTGAAGAGCGGCCTGTCCAGCTTTTCCGCCTGAATGTATCCCGGACGGAGCTTGATTCCGCAGACGGTTCCATCCTTTTTGTAGGACGCCCATCCGCTGCCCGTGATATAGCCGCGGACGATGCACTCGAGCGGGATGGTTTTGGCCTTGCGGACGATCATGGAGCGTCCGGTCAGATCCTTTTCGAAGGGTTTGAGAAAGTCGGGAAATTCCGATGCGTCGGCGGTGACCAGATGGTTCGGAGCCCAGGTGAACTTTTCGAACCAGAAGAGGGACATCTGAGTCAGGACGCGCCCCTTGTCCGGGATTCCGTTCGGCATCACGCAGTCGAATGCACTGATGCGGTCGGTGGCCACGAACAGAAGTTTGTCGCCCAGATCGTAGATGTCACGGACCTTGCCGCGGCTGATCGGCTTCACGCCGGGGATTTCCGTACTCAGCAGAGCGCCGTTCGCATCGTATTTCATGACTGCATCACCCGATGGAAAGGATTTTGACTTTGGTGAGTTCCTGTCTGTGACCTTTGCGGCGGCGATAGCCTTTGCGGCGTTTCATCTTGAATGCGATGAGTTTCGGGCCGCGGAACTGCTCGACGATTTCCGCCTCGACCTTGGCGCCAGCCACGAGCGGAGAACCGACCTTCAGATCGGTGCCTTCGCCGACCGCCATCACCTTGTCAAACGTGATCTTGGCTCCGGCTTCGCCTTCCATGCGCTCAACAGCCACAACGTCGTCCTTGCGGACGGTCAGCTGTTTGCCGCCTGTACTGATTACTGCGTACATGTTGCAATCTCCTGTAAATTTCGGATTGTTTGTGCGATTGAACCAAATAATATACCGCCTTTTCCGGAAAACGCAAGTCCGTTTTCGAAAAATGGCAGAATTTTGCCGACATGGAGAAATCGGCCGCTCCCGTTTTCTTGAGTTAAAAAATGCCGAAACATCATCTCCTGGGTATTGACCGGATTCTCCGGAGGGAGAACCGTTTTCCCCTTCCGGATCTTCCCTTGCGCAATGAGCATCCGAAGGCGCGTGGATTGCAGAAGACGCATTTTCGCGGGAATCGCGGCCGCAGAACAAGCGCGGCCTTAGTGCTCGTCGCTGGTCGACGGCTCGAATTCCTTCTCGCCG
>CAZHPP010000278.1:0-5744 GCA_964534535.1 uncultured Victivallales bacterium
CCCGGAAGACTGCCAGGAAGCTTTTGAACTGGGCGGACGCATGGTCCGCGGATAATCCCATCCGCCTCTGTACCGAATCGTTTTTTGTGCCGGAGAGTTTGCAAAAAATTCTCCGGCACAGTATATTATGGACTTTATTCCAATAAAAGTTTCAGAAAAATCCGCGGCACGCACCGCATCTACAACAGGATTTCGGACTTCATGAAAAAGATATCGTTCGGCGCTCTGATCGCTCTGGCAGTCGTTTTCGGCGTTGCGGCAGGATTGTTCGGAGGGGAACGCTGCCGCAGTCTGGCGTTCATCGGACAGGCCTTCATCGCCATCATGCAGATCAGCGTGCTCCCCTACATTTTCGTTTCCCTGATCCAGAGCTTCGGGAGTCTGGACGCCGGGAACGCAAAAAAACTGGCAAAGCGCGGCACCCTGCTGATCCTGATGCTCTGGACCACCGTGTTCCTGCTGATGAGCCTGATGCCACTGACATTTCCGGGCTGGCATTCGGAATCGTTTTTCAGCCCCAGTCTGCTGAAATCCACGGCCGGCGTCGACTATATCCAGCTTTTCATTCCGGCCAATCCATTCAGCTCGCTGGCGAACAACATGGTGCCCGCGGTCACGATCTTCAGCATTCTCTGCGGCGTGGTGCTCATGGGAATGAAGCAGAAGCAGCAGATGCTGGAACTGCTGGATACCACATCGGAAGTCCTGACCCGGCTGACCACGCTTCTTGTAAAGCTTTCCCCGATCGGAATCTTCGCCCTGATCGCGAATGCGGCAGGGACCATGCACATGGAAGACATCGGCCGGATGGAAGTGTATCTGACCTCATTCCTCGTCATGGGCGCCCTGCTCTTCTTCGTCATCCTGCCGCTGGCCATGGCCTCCTTTACGCCGTTCACATACCGGGAGTTCATGAGCGTGAGCCAGACGACGATGATCACCGTCCTGCTGACCGGAAACATGTTCATCGTGCTGCCGCTGCTGGTTGAAAACGTCGAAACGCTCTACCGACAGCACAATTCGCTCACGCCGGAGCGCTCCTCCTTTGCCAAGATCATGGTGCCGATTCTTTTCATCCTTCCGTGCGCCGGACAGCTGATGGACATCATCTTCATCCAGTTTGCCGGCTGGTTTTCCAGCGAAACGTTCGGATTCGGGCGCAGTCTGCAGCTTTATTCGACCGGACTCCTCACGCTGTTCGGAAGCCCCAAGGTCGCAATTCCCTTCCTGCTGGGAATGTTCCATCTGCCCGAAGACCTCTTCGACGTATATGTGATTTCCAGCGTCATCACGGACAATATCCGCTTCACCGTCGAATCCTGCGCCGTGCTTTCCATGACCCTGCTCTTCACGGCGTGGATGACCGGGGGAATTGTCTGGAAACCGGTCCGTTTCTGGAAGAACACGGCCTTTGCCTCGGCAGTTGTCTTCATTGTGCTTTTTGCCGACCGCTGGATCATGGAACACATCCTGCCCGAACCCAAAAGCCAGCGCAGCGTCCTGAACGCCATGAAAATCGCCGATCCGCTCCCGTTCACCGTATTCGAACAGCTTCCGGAAGCCGCTCCCGGCAAAACGTCTCCCGTCTCCGGGGCGTATGCCAGCCGCTACGACCGGATCATCAGGACGGGCGTCCTGCGCGTCGGATTCAACAGCAACGCCATTCCCTTTGCATTCTTCAATGACAGGAAGGAACTGGTCGGCTTTGACATCTCCATGGCCCACAGGCTCGGACACGACATCGGGTGCCGGAAACTGGAATTCTATCCCGTCTCCTACGAACATCTGGATGCCGCCCTGAACGCCGGACAGATCGACATCATCATGTCCCATGTTTCCATCAGCGGCGACCGCCTCGGCAAGCTCGGACTCACCAACTGCTATCTGGAACTTTCCCTGGCGCTGATCGTTCCTGACTACCTCAAGGTGGACCTTGAAAAAAATCCGCAGACCATCAATTCCAGAAGGTTCACCATCGCTGCGCTGGAAGGCGCCGACTACAACCGCCTTGCCGTTTCGCCCTTCCGCTGCAGAAAAATCAAGATCGTGAACGAAAACGAGTTCTTTTCCGGAAAATCCCGCGCCGACGCGCTGATCTGCTGCGCCGAAAACGGAGCCTCCATGGCCATCCTGCATCCCGAATACGACCTCTTCTTCCCCCAGTGGCAGTTCAAGGATCTCATCGCCTATGCCGTTCCGCTCGGCGATCAGCGCTTCCTGGACTACCTGAACTTCTGGCTCACGCTCAAGCGGAGCAACGGGGAAATCGAAGCGGAATACAACTACTGGATCCGCGGGATCAACGTGGAGGAACAGGCTCCCCGCTGGTGCATCCTGGACAATGTCATCCGGAACCGTCCGGCGCGCAGCTCCACCGGGAAAGGCAAACAGAGAACCGGCCGCTGAATGACTGCATGGCCGGACCGCGCACATCGGGAAATACACATCCCGCGTTCCGCATCGTTCCGTTCCGTCAAGGGGCGGACTGCAAGCCCCCCGGAACAAAGTCATGGCGGGCCTTGCAATTTCCGCAACAAAGGTTTATTGTAATGTCAAGGCGTTTACACCTATCATTTAACTAAAAACAGTCCAGCCGAATGGCAGGGCGAAAAAAGGGGAATCTTTATGAAAATACGTTCCAGGACATTCATGCTTCCGGTTGCTTTGCTGTTTTTCTGCTCCATGTCCGCGGGGGAAATAAAGCAAGCTCCCTCCGCGCAGACAGGAGCTTTGCAGAAACCGCAGCAGCTCTCCAGACAGAAACAGTTCTTTTTGCCGAACGCTCTCTATGCCGTGCCCGGAGTGGAAATGAATCTCTATTTCCGCAATATTTTTCTGACGGTCAATCATGGCAATTATGTATTTGACGTCACCTGCGAAGTCGGTGCCAACTACGGAAAACGCTGGAGTTTCATGCCGACTGCTCAGAATGCGGGGAAAGAATATCCGCTTTCGATCAAAGTCTATGACCAGGACGGACTTGCCGCGGAAGGTTCGACCGTGGTTCACGTTGCACAGACCGGGGCGGGGAAAGGAAAGGATATTTCCATCCTGATGGTCGGAGACAGCCTCACGGATCACGCAGTCTATCCCGCACGTCTGCTGGAACTTTGCAGGCAGGAAGGCAATCCGAACCTGAAGATGGTCGGTTCTCATTGCGGCGGAGGCAAGGCCGTACAGCCCGGCGGCGTTGCGCACGAAGGCTATGGCGGATGGGGATGGGGCTCTTTTCTGCATCTCTATCAGGACCCGGCCAAAGCCAAAGATCCAGCCGCAGGATATCGGGTCAGAAGCAAATTTCTTGTGTCTGAAAACGGCAAAACGGCATTCAGTCTTGCGGCCTATCTGAAAAAATATAATGATGGGAAAATTCCGGACGTGATCACATTCCAGCTCGGCGTCAACGATGTTTTTGCCCTGACCGATGAAAACAGACAGGCGGGAATTGAAAAAATCCTGAAAAATGCCGATGAACTGATTGCCGCTTTCCGCAAAGAAGCTCCGGAAGCATGGATCGGCGTGGGATATGTCACACCCGGATCCGGACAGGATTCTTTCGGAACAAACTATAAAAACGGACAGACGGCGTGGGGATATTGCAAAAACCAGTTCCAGATGAATATTGCAATGGCGGCTCATTTTGCAAAATATCATGACCCGAAACTGATCATGATCCCGACCTGCGTCAATCTGGATTGCGAAAACAATTTTCCTGTACGCCGTTCGAAGATCAATGAAGAGAACAGCGAATATGAGATCAGGCAGGTCAACGGCGTCCATCCGGCGGCATCAGGATACAGGCAGGTGGGCGATACATTCTATTCCTGGCTGAAATATCTGCTTTCAACCAAGATAAAGTAAACAGGAACAGCATCCTCCGGACATCCGCCGTCTCATCCGGATCGGTTGTCCGGAGAAAAGGATTTCCCATAAAATCGCCTGCCCCGATTCGACATGCGGCACAGATCAGCACGTCTGCAAATAAATTGATCCGCCCCAAGGAGCGAGGTATCCGGATGGCAAAATGTATCCATGCGTATGCGGGAGAAGGGAAGAGATGTACCACACTGCTCAGCGGCTAAAGCGCCTCGCCCTGATGGACATCCGGGACATGTCCCCCGCGCCATCTTGCACATGGCGGAAACTGAACGGAGCCGGATAAACCGGCTTCTGCACTGGAAAACTTCACAAAGGTGATGTATAGTATCGTTCCGGACATTTCGAAAAGACATGCAGAGCCGCTGTGGAGTGTCCGGAAATTGTAATGACAGGTCTGTTTTCAGAAAACCGCCGAGGAATCTCGCCGGAAAGTGATTTTCAGAATGAACATTCGCATGAAAAAATGGCTGAAACGGCTGTCCGCCGCCGTACTGATCCTTGCGGCGCTCGGAATTCCCGCCCTCTTCGTCTATCTGATCTGGTTTCTGCCGGCCCGTCTGGCGGAAAAGACTCTTCCGGAGGCGGCGCGGGACGCCGGACAGGAAAAGCTGCATCTCCGAATCCGCCGGATCGGATTCACCGGCATGGACATCGAAAACATCCGGCTCCGCGACCGCTTCGGACGGCTCCTTTCCATTGACTCCGTCCGGGCGGACTACCGTCTGCTGCCGTCCGGTTTTTCCGCACCGTATGCCTCCGTCAGCCGCATCACGGCGGGCAACCTGGAGGCGACGGTTTCCTGCGTCGACGGCAAGTTCACGGTCGAGGGACTGGACCTCGACCGGATTCTGGAGCGGCTCGCTTCCCATGCGGGCGGAAAATCCGGGACTTCCGGAATGCCTGCGTCCCTGCGGCGGATTTCTCTGCGGAATCTCCGCCTGCATCTGCGCTATAACGACCTCAGACTCACCCTGCCCGGCGACGTCACGTTCACCAGCATGGATTCCGACTGGGCCAGAATCTACGTCAATTTCAAGTTCACGCCCGAAGGCCAGACCATTTCCGGGAAACTCCTTTTCAACCGTGTCCGCCGCACGTTCGTGATGAACTCCAAAGGTCTGATCCAGCTGGGAACGCTGGGCCCGCTGATTCCGGACAATCCCGGCGGAGCCGTAAAGTTTTCCGCCAGCTTTCAGGGAAACCTCCCTGCGTCCGGAGCCGTCTGCCGCTATGAACTTCAGGGCGACTACAATCTCGGCAGGAATCTGCTGCTGCCCGTCCAGCTGCCCGAACCTGTGCCGTTCAAGATCAAAGGCACGTTCCGGCAGACCCCGGGGAAATCCGAATTCGACGCTTCGCTCAAACTGAATCTGCCGAAACTCGTTTACGGGGACAATCAGGTTTACATCCGCGCGCCGCTCGACATCACGGCAGGCATTGCGGGAGAGTTTGCGGGGAAACAGTTCCGCATGACCCGGATCGACGCATCGGCCGGTCCGCTCAATGCCCAGGTCTTCGACTGGCGCGCAGCTGCTCCCGGAGCAAAAATCGTCCGCTCCGATTCCGGATTCCGACTGATTTCCAATGGAATCGCGCTGACGAACCAAAACAGCAGGGCCAGTCTTCACGGCATTTCCGTCGGAGTCCCGCTCCTGCCCGTGGAAAAGAATCCCGGCGAACTCCGGGTCAGCAGCGTCGAATACGACAAAAAGAGCGTCGGCTCCATCAATGCAAAGTTCTTTTTCGCAGGAAAGAGTTTCCGTCTGAACGGTTCCGCCGTAACACCTCTCTTCCCTGCGGCGGAGATGGACTTCCGCGGCACGATCACGCCGCGCGCCAAGGCGGCGCCGGACTATCTGTTTGAA
>CAZHPP010000279.1:0-5735 GCA_964534535.1 uncultured Victivallales bacterium
GTACTATCTTGACCTGAGCCGGCCTCTTCCCGATTCCATGCGGGGAATCCGCTTTGAAACGATCGTCATGGCATCGAATGGTCCGGACGCTGTTTCCGCGGTCCGCCGTCTGACCGGAAAGCGGACCCGTCTGATCGCACTGGACGGCGTCGATCCGGAGTCACCGGTGCGGACGGTCTGCACGGACAACGCGGCGGGCGGGTGCATGGCGGCGGAACATCTGATCCGCTGCGGATACCGTTCGCTGCTGTTTCTCGGGGTCGAGAATACATATCAGAAGACGTATCCGCCGTTCCTGGAGCGAAAGACCGCCTTCCTGGAAACTGCGGCGCGCGGCGGCGCGCGATGTTTTGTTCTGGACCTGCCGGATGCCGTGCAGGAAACGGTCGACTCCCTGCTGCCTGCCGAATTGAAACTGCATCATCCCGACGCCGTCTTCGCGTTCAACGATCATCTTGCCATCATGGTGCTGAAGACCCTGTATCCGGCCCGGATCTGTGTGCCGGACGACATTGCGGTGATGGGATTCGACGGTCTGGAGATCGGGAAGTACATGACTCCGTCGCTGACGACGGTGGCGCAGCCGGTCAATGCGATTGTAGACCGGGCCATGGAATGGATGAATTCGGAATGGGGTTCCGGCGGAAGCGAAAAACTGATGCCTGAGCTTCTGGAATATGAATCGGTCGGAAAGAGGAAATAAATAATGAAAAAAGAAAGGGATGAATCAATGAAACGGCAGAACGGACGGGATTTTTTCACATTGATAGAACTTCTGGTCGTGATAGCGATCATCGCAATTCTGGCGGGAATGCTTCTTCCGGCGCTGAATTCCGCCCGGGAGCGCGTCCGCGGGGTGAGCTGTCTCAACAACCTGAAACAGATCGGCAATGCCTGTGTGAGCCTGTATGTCGCAGACAACGACGGATATCTTCCTCCGTTCAAGAACCCCTGGTTCGAAAATGCGGCGTCCTACCTGTGCGGCAGCGGATTTGTGATGAACGAGGATGTAACCGATCCGGCAACATTTGCAAAAAGAAAAGAAAAAATGAAAATTTTCCTTTGCCCGACGAATATCGGCACGTTCTTGATTTGTAATGGTGCCTACGGGACGGGAGGCCCGGTAAATTACGGGTATCAGGTACGCTGCGGCATGATTGATCCTCAGGACAATGCGGAATACGGCCCGGTGAAAATCGTCCGTGTTTCCAAACCGACCTGCGCCGTGCTGAGCGCCGATCTGAAGAAAGGGCAGGGGACCATCTCGAACAAGGAACTTTTCTATGACAAAGGAGATTTCGGGTATATCCATGGAGATTCGGCATCCTTCCTCTGCGTCGACGGCCATTCGGAACAGAAGAAAAACACTTATTTTGCATCCATGGAAGCAGGGAATGATTATTACTACTGGGAATGGGCAAAATTTTCCGGACAGTAATCTGATAAAAAACACAGAGGAATATGAAAAATGAACAGAATTGCGGCATTCGGTGCGGTTTTCGCCATGGCGTGCGGATCACTTCTCGGGGGAGGAACGGTTTACGATTTCGGGAAAATGAAGAAACTGCCTGCGGAATTTTATCCGTATGGGGACGGTTCCGAACTTTTGCTGACTGCATCCGGAACATTCAGGAACGCCTTCAGCGACAAAAGTTCCTGTGCCTGGGCGAACAAGGGATTCCGCCTCGAACTCGGAGACCGCTTCTCGATGAAGTCCCTGAAGAAGATTACCATTGACTGCGGACCGTTCCCGGAGGATTTTTCCAAAGTTTTCTGCGTCGTCGTGGATGATGCCGGCAATCTCTACGAGAGTGTCGTGAACGTTGATGCAGGAACAAAAACATTTGTATTCCCTGCATCCGCGCTCCAATTCAAATATAATGAAAAGATCGCGGACCGGAAGATTCCGGCAGGTTCCGATGTCAGCATTTCCCGGATTCTCTTTTCCGGGGCTCTCACGAAGGTCAACGCGGGGAAAAAATGCTCGTTCGATGTCCGTAAAATCACAGTCGACTGTGAAAACTGAATAGAAGTTCCATAAAAATGAAATTGCTTTACTTCCTGCCGCTTCTTGCAGCATTGTCGATGCTTGCCGCTGGAAACGTCATTCCGGTCGTTCCCTCTCCATCCGAAGTCGTCGGTTACGGAAATGCCGCGGGCGGCGCCATTGCCCAGGGAAATATGACCCGGGCGGCTGCTGGAATGGAACGGTCTTCCGATATTTCCGTGAAATTCCCTTCGCCCGGGCGGATTGACTTCGCTTTCGGCGATGAATCCCAGAAAAGCTGGTGGTTCAGCAAAGGAGTGAAAATCACACTCCGGAACCCCATCGGCTGGGACGAGTTCGAAGGCATTGCCCTTGATTTCAAGGTGTCCCATCCCGCTGCCTGCCTTACGCTTTCCCTTCTGGACGACCGGGGATACTGGTGGGAATGCTTCCTTGACAAGGTCAATGCGGAGATTCCGTCCGCCGCAGTCTTTGAAAAACAGACCGTCCGCCGCAGTCCCATGACGACTGAAACGGATTTCGTTCCGCATGAAATGTCCGGGAAAATCGTGGCAGTTTATCCGGCCTTCACGATATGGTATGCGAACAAGAATCAGACCTACGAGGCCAGTTTCGAGAACATCCGCTTCATCCGGAAATTCCCCGCAGGACGCTTCCCGTATGAAACAGTGGAAAAATTCCCGATGCAGTGGAAGAACGACAACATGCGTCCGGACGGCACGATTCTTGCGGACGGACAGCCGTTCTTTCCGCTCATGCTGTACAGCTGCAGCGGGATTGATCCGGCTTCGGCATGGCATCAGGCAGCCGAGTATCGCGGTCCGGTCGATGAAGCAGCTCTGAAAGCGCGTTTCAGGAGGATCGCTGATGCCGGATTCAATGTGTATTTCAGCTATACTCTCCAGTATTACGGACTCGAAAACGCAAAGCCGGGCTGGTCGGATGGTGCGGTCGTCCCGAAGGGGAAAACCCGCGGAGATCTCTACCGCGAAGGCGCGAAAAAATGGCTTGACTGGTGCGAGGAATTCGGCATGAAGGGAATGCTTGGCGGGAGCGTCGGCCCCTACGTCGTCAATGGCCCCCTGCCGCAGAAAGCGCGTGCGGAGGCTTGGGCCGGAATCAAAGCTGAAATGGGAAAGACCATTCCGGCTCTGCGCGATCATCCGGGGCTCCTCGTCTGGTACATGATCGATGAACCCAGTGTTTCAAACATTCCGCCTGCGGAACTTCTGCAGGCATATCAGTTCGGGAAAAAACTGGATGCGAAACATCCGTTCTTCATGGCAGCCTCGCATACGCCGAACGATCCCCGCTATTTCAAGGCGGTTGATCTTTTCGGGCCGGATTCCTATCCGCTTGCGGGGAATCTGCCCATCGGCAGCGATTCCGTGAACCGTCGCCGCTGGTGCGATTCTGCCAGAGTCCGCGGTTTTCCGTTCCCGTGGGACGTGATTCTCATCGGCTACTGGGCTCCGACCCCTCAGAAGAGCGAACCGACGGCGGAACAGATCCGTGCCATGGCATTTTCCAGCCTGACGGATGACCTGAAGGGGCTGTCGTTCTATCTGGACCACAACTATGAGGAAAAGAATCCTCAGCATTGGAATGACATTGCCCGCGTCATAAAATCCCTTCGGAATGCAACGGACTATGTCCTTCGTTCAAGGAAAATTGATCCGTCGGTGAAAGCGGACAGCGGCAGAATCAGGTTCATTGTGCATGAACTTGAAGGACGGCTGCTGATCCTTGCCGTCAACTTGGAGGAGATATTTGATCCCGATCTCAGCCCGAGAAAGGCACCGGTTCCTGTCGATCTGGGCAGGATCTCGTTCACGCTGCCGGGGCGTTCCATCGAAAAAATTGAAGTTCTCGACGAATCGGAAGACGGCGTCCTTGCGCCCGGGAAGATCCGTGCCATTGCCGCGGATTCCGCGAACAGCTTTTCCGACCGTTTCGGAAAATATGCCGCACATGCCTATCTCGTAACCTTGAAAGACGGAAAATGAGTTCGGGATATTCCGAATATTCGGCGGCCCTTCCCGAAGAAACCTGTGATTTCCGCATTGCTGCCGGCACCCTCTACCGCCTGCGCATCAACGGAGAAGTGAAGGCATACGGTCCGGCGCGTGCGCCGAGCGGCTTCGCCAGAGTCGATTCCTTCCGCCTGACCCTCACGGAAAAGATGAACAGAATCGAATTGGAAGCCGTGCATTACGATACGCACAGTTTCTATATGCCGCTCGTTCCGGAATTCCTGTCCTTCGAGGTCCGGAACGGGGCGGGACGCCTTCTTCTGGAAACAAAGGACCTGAAGCAGTCGCGCATCGGACACCGCGATTTCAATGTGGAAAAATTCACGCTCCAGCGCCATTTTACGGAATCGTATGACTATACCCGCACGTTCGAATATCCGCCGCCGGCAGAAAACGGAACTCCCCGTCTGCTGGAACGCGGCGCGCCGCTCCCCGATTTTTCCTGCGTGTTCCACGCGGAACGGGGAAATGGAATTTACGACTTCGGACGCGTCGTCACCGGATTCGTCAAGTGCCGCATCGCCGCAGGACCGGAAGGCGCGTCCCTGCGGATCGGATTCGATGAACTGTATGATGGCCGCTTCCCCGGAACCAGGGCCTGGTGGGGAAATTATTACATCCGTCTGAAGCTCGCCCCCGGACAGACACTCGACTTCGAAAGCTTCGAAGTATATTCGCTCCGCTTTGCAGGGTTCCGGACCGAATCCGGGACCGCGGAAGTCCAGGACGTTTCCCTGCGGGAATACGCGTTCCCGCGCTCGGAACTCGCAGAACTTCCCCTCTGCGTCACGGGGAACGCAATCGGATGCGCTGCCGTGGAAACCTTCCGCCAGAATGCGCTCGACACCTTCATGGACTGTCCCTGCCGCGAGCGAGGAGCCTGGCTCTGCGACAGCTTTTTCATGGCGCGGGCCTCCTTCCTGCTGACCGGAAACACGCGGATGGAGGAAACCTTCCTGGAAAATTTCCTGCTGCCGGAGTCGTTCGAAAACCTTCCGCGCGGCATGTTCCCCATGTGTTTCCCGGCGGACACGCACGAATTCATTCCGCAATGGGCCATGTGGCTGATCCTGCAGATCGGCGAATACCGGAAGGAACGCGGCGGAAAACGCGATTTTCCGCACGAGTTCCGCAGTCGGTTCGATGCATTCCGGAAATTCTTCGACCCGTATTTCAATCAGGATGGCCTGCTGGAAAACCTTCCGGGATGGAATTTCATCGAATGGTCCAGGGCCAACGATTATGTCAAAGGCGTTCATTATCCCACAAACCTGTTGTATGCGCGGTGTCTGGATGTCATGTCCGAATGGTATGATTCTCCCTTGCTGGCGGAACAGGCGGAAGGAATCCGTCGCAAGGTATTCGAAAAAGGCGTCGGGGGCGGCCGTCTCCGCGACAACGGTTCCGCGCGCTGTTCCAGTGAGATCGCGCAGTATTTTGCTGTGGAATTCGGCGGCCCGCGCTTTTCGGGAATTGATCCGCTTGATGCGCCCCGGACGGATGCGCCCGCCGCGATGTTCATCGGAAAACTTCTGCGGTTCGAAATTCTCCGGAAGCGCGGAATGAACGATCTTCTCCGGCGGGAAATGAAGGAAACCTTCGGACCCATGGCAGAGACGACGGGAACCCTGTGGGAAAAAACGACTTTGGACGGCAGCTGCTGCCACGGGTTCGCCTCCTATGCGGCCAACCTG
>CAZHPP010000280.1:0-5725 GCA_964534535.1 uncultured Victivallales bacterium
TGCGGATGCCGCCTCCGCCGTTCTCGCACGCTGGGGCGAAATCGCAAAGTTTGCGGACTCCCTGATTTCTCCGTACAGGACAGCGTCATTTCTGCTGATTTTCTTCGGATTCTTCCTCCTTTCCGCCGCACTCGCCGTGATGTTCCGGCGCCGCTTCCGCAGAATCCGTCCCTGTGCGGTTCCGGCGCTTCACATTGCGGGGACTCTTCTGCTGGGCTCCGGTCTTTTCTGCGACTGCATCGGTCAGGCGGCATCCGGCCATTTTTCAAAATTTCTGCGGGAACAGAAGATCATTGTAAGTGAGCTTTCCGCCGCGGGGAAACCGGTTCCGAGCTCAAAACTTGTTCCGCTGGTCCGCAAACAGATCAGGAAGGTTCCTTTTCAGGAGAATGCCGCCCTTTTCCTGAACGAAGCCGCAGAGAAAGTAAACGAAGGAGCGAAAAAATGATTCCGTTTGACCTGAAGATTTACAGCTGGGTTTATGAAACGCTGTACTGGCTCCCGATCGTGCCGCTTCTGGCATTCCTGCCGATTGCCGTGCTGATCCGGGAAAAGCGCCGCATCTGGAAGTTCCTTCTGATGATCTCCGTGCCGCTTCTGGTGTTCGCCTTCCAGCTCGGGATTCTGTGGTGCGGCTTCCATTACCGGATGGAACTCCGTGACCGCTGGGGCACGGAAACCATCGGTGGAATCCAAGCCGTCAACATCCGCCGGATGCCGCCGGAAATCGCCGCGGAATACGCCAGGCACGACTATCATCCGCGGGAACGCGACCTGAAGGCCGCGACGGCCGGGGCGCTCGTGCTTCTGCCCGTCCTGCTTCTGCTGGAATTTCTGTTCTTCGCCATGCTCACGAAGAAGCCCGGCACTCGCTGACCCCGGTTCACAGCACGGGAATCAGGACCGAACATAGATTTTCCGCGACCTTCACATATCCCGGCTTTGAAAAAACTTCATGCAGGGAAATCTCCCGCGAACTCGAAAGTTCCCGCCGGAATTCCGTGTTGAGTTCGTTCAGGATTTCATTGCCGCGGACCACGATATCCAGTTCCAGATTCAGACGGAAGCTCCGCACGTCGCAGTTGCTGGAACCGATCATTCCCCATTCGGAATCGACCAGCATGGCCTTCGTATGCACGAACACTTTCTGCCGCTCGAAGATCCGCACTCCGGCGGAAAGCAGTTCCCCGTAAAGACTGCGGGACGCCCATTTCACATAGAAATGGTTGTTGAGCGCGGGAACAATGATCCGGACGTCCACGCCCCGGGCCGCGGCAAGCTCCAGCGACCGCGTGAACTGGCTGTCCGGCACAAAATACGGGCTGATGATCCAGAGCGTGCGCGCGGCCGAGGCCGCCGCGGCGTAAAAGACGTCTCCGCTGGCGCCGTAAAGCTGGCCGAACCCCGAATTGAGCACGCGGATTTCGCCGTCCCCCGCGGAAACGGGCGGATGCACGATCCCGGAACAGCCGCTGTCCTTCGGGCAGGCGTAAAACCAGTCGCGCAGGAAGGAATTGAGGAGAGGAAGGACGGCGGGCCCCTCCACGCGGCAATGCAGGTCGTGAATATATTTTTCGCTTTTCTTCCGGAGATTGTCCGCGCTGATGTTGATTCCGCCGAGAAACGCGACCCTGGAATCGACCACGAGGAGCTTCCGGTGGTTCCGGAGCTGGAAGTTCCACTGCTTGAAGCTGCTGGCAAGCGAAAACGGGCGGATCGTGAAGTTCGGGACGTTCCGGTTGTATTTGACGAACAGATTGGTGAAGGCGGCATGCAGACTTCCGAAGCGGTCGTAAAGCACGCGGATCCGCACGCCCTGCCGGGCCTTCTCCGCAAGGGCGTCGAACAGCCTGCGTCCGGCATCGTCGTTCGCGATGATGAAGCTCTGCAGACAGATGGTTTCCCGGGCGGAACGGATCGCCTCCAGCATGGCGGGATAGGCGGCCGTGCCATCGTGGAGAAGGTGCATGTCATTCCCGCCGAGCGGACAGGTTTCCGGGAGCATCCGGTCGATCATGCGGAACGCTCCTGCGGCGGCGCCGTAGCCGGAATACGGCGTGATGAACGCGGCAAGGCGCGAAGCGTTTTCATGAAGTTTTCCGCAGTGCATCAGCCTGCGGCGGAAGTTCACGGAGGAAATGGCGATCCGGCGACCCACGGTATCCCGGCGGGAGCGTCCCACCAGCATGTAAAGGAGAATGCCCGCAACCGGAATGGAAAGCAGCATGACGAGCCAGAACGTCCTTCGGTCCGGTTCCTCCTCCTCCGAATGCAGCACATCGAGGATGCAGGAAACGACGGCGGCCAGAAGCAGGACGTTCCAGACGATCAGCAGATAGAATGCGGCATGATTTTCCATGGCCTGTAAGATAGCACGGATTTGCAGATCTGCAAATCCGTTTCCGTGCGGGAAAAACGGCGGACTGTCCCGGAGCGGTCCGTCCGCGGGAAAGCCGGGGCAGCACAAAAAGATTGAAGAAATATTATAAAATTTAGACTTCGCTTGCATTCTTTTTCCAAAACAGATGGCATACAATAAAAAAAAAAGAAAAGCATCTTGATTTTTCTTGAAAAATGATGTATAATATAAGAATACCGGATTTTCTGAAATGAATTCCGGATACTTGGGAATGAGGAATCTGAAAATGAAAAAGAATCTGATGCTCTTTCTTCTGTGCGTTTCCGCATGCGTTTTTGCATATGAATATAACGGCGGAACATTCCAGTACCACAGCGACAACGTCAGCGGCACATCCAACGGATATGTGACGTTCACCGGCGCAACGAACCTTTACTTCACGGAAACCCAGATCTTCACGGGAACCGTGACGAAAGGCAAGAATACTTATACCGATTCGATGCCCTCGATCGTCTCCTGGGGCGCTTACAAAACGGATTCTCCCACCTCGCTGATCACGGCCGGGAAAAATGGATTCGTCGGAACATTCAGCGCATCCGATACGCTCGGAATCTGGATGCGCAGCGCGGAAGGAAACATCTACACCAGCACCGCCACCGGAGTCAGCGGGCAGACCTTTGCAAAGGGCGCATGGCACCAGTACAGCGAAACTTCTCCGATCAATTTCTGCCTTTACGACGATGTCACTTTCAATGTACCGGGGTCCAGCTTCAACTATACGGCATCGCATTTCGAGTACACGCTGGGCAGCGGGGATGCGCCGCTTTCCGGACAGCCGCTTCCCGGCGTGCTTGCTTCCATTCTGGTCGGCGGAGCCGGGCTTTGGGCCGTGCGCCGCAGAAGCAGAAAGCAATAAATTATTCTGATCTTTCTTTGCCGCACGGGTTCAACTCCGTGCGGCTTTTTATGCGTCCGTCCCCCTTCGGGGTGATCCGGCATCATGAAGACCTCCCGTCCAGCGTCAGGGCCGTCCGTCCTGACATCCTGTTCCAAATCTCAGACTGAATGTTGAAAAAACAGGCAGGCTGCATTATAGTATTTCATCATCAGACGGCCGTGATTCTGAAAACCTGCAGAAAAAATGGTACACAGCCAGAAAAAGAGGAAAAATGTCAGCAAAAAATAAATTCCGGTGCAGCGCCACCGGAGACTCCATGGTTACCCTGAGACTGCCCCGCGAAGGCGAATATGAGGGATTCCAGGAAGTCAGGGACTTTATCGGACAGGCCGATTTCCGTTTCGGCAATCTGGAAACGACCGCCCACAATTTCGAATCGCCCGCCGGAGCGCGGAGCGGCGGAAGCTGGCTCTGCTCTCCGCCCGGAGTGGTGAACGACCTCGGCAGATTCGGGATCAATATCCTGAGCACGGCCAACAACCACGCCCTCGATTACGGTCAGGACGGTCTGCTCCGCACAATCCATTCCATCGAACAGGCGGAGATCCCGTTTGCCGGAACCGGCCGCAATCTGGCCGACGCCTCAAGGCCGGCCTACCTTGACACGCCCGGCTGCAGATATGCGCTGATCGCATGCACCATGTCCTTCCATCCGGAATGCATGGCCGGCGCACAGACGGCCGGTCTTCCGGGACGCCCCGGGGTCAACGGAATCCATGTGAAAACGACCTACCGTCTTCCCAGGGAGGAGATGGCGCATCTGAAGAGGATCGCCGACGAGCTGGAAATCAACACTTCCGACGACATTATCCGCGGCGAGGGATACCTGCCTCAGCTCAAGCCCGGACAGCAGCCGTTCGGCAGACAGTTCATGTTCGAAGAGTCCGACAGGGCCGAAACCGTCCTGCAGATCGATCCGGCCGACGGGAAACGGATCCGGGACGCCATTGCGGAGGCCCGGTTCATGGCGGACTGCGTGGTCGTCGCCATGCACACCCATACGCTGGCGGGAAAATCCAAGGAAACCGTTGACCAGGCTTCAATCGATTTTTCACATCTGTGCATCGATTCCGGAGCCGACGCCGTGATCGGAACGGGTCCGCATCTGCTGCGGCCGATGGAAATATACAGGGGAAAACCGATCTTCTACTGTCTGGGAGATTTCATCAACCAGCTGGAAACGATTCTGCGCGCCCCCGCCGAAATGTTCGCCGAACAGGAACTCGACGGCAGCGGCCGCCTGGACGAACTCTTCAACAGACGTTCCGACAACGGCAGACGCGGACTCTGCTATGATCCGATCATGTTCAAGTCCGTGATTCCATATTGGGAAGCGGAGAACGGCGAGCTTTCCAGACTTGTATTCATGCCGGTCGAGGAGCAGTTCGGCATTCACCGTTCCCGCGCCGGATGGCCCCGGAAAGACTGTTCGCTCGGGATCATCGAGCATTTTGCGGAAATGTGCCGTCCGTTCGGGATTGAAATCAGGAACGGGAACGGCATGGGGATCGTAAAACTCTAATACAGGAATCTTTCATTATGGCTTTGTCCGAAGAAATGGAGCGGTACGCTGAAAGTACGCGGGAGGAAGTGCTTCAGCTCATCAGGACCCTATGCTCGATCCCAGCCCCCTCCAATCACGAGAAACACCGGGCGGAATTCTGCAGGAAATGGTTCGAAGACAACGGATTCAGGGATGTGGTGATCGACCGGGCGCTCAATGTGCTCGCGCCCGTGAATATCAGAGACAGCGACCGCTTCGCCGTCGTCATGGCGCACACCGACACCGTGTTCCCCGATACGGAACCGATGCCGCTTGCTGAGAAAGACGGATTCCTCCACTGTCCGGGCGCCGGCGACGACACCGCGAATCTTGCCGTGATGATGGTCTGCGCGCGTTATTACAGGGAACATGCAAAGCCCGGAATGCGCGGAATTCTGTTTGTCGCCAACTCCGGCGAAGAGGGGCTCGGCAACCTGAAGGGAAGCCGGATGATCGTTGATCAGTTCCATGACAGAATCCTCGAATTCATTACAATAGACGACCTTGCGCTGAATACGGTCTGCGACAAGGCAGTCGGTTCTCACCGCTACAGAGTCAGGGTCCGGACGGAAGGCGGACACTCCTTCACCGACTTCGGCAGCCGCAATGCAATCCATGTGCTTGCGTCGATGATCTGCATGCTTTACACGGTCAGGGTTCCGCAGGAAGGGAACAGCAGGACCACCTACAACGCGGGCGTCATTTCCGGCGGGACATCCGTGAACACAATCGCCCAGGAAGCGGAAATGATGTACGAATACCGCTCGGACAATCGGACATGTCTTGAAAAAATGCGGAAGATGTTCGACGACACCGTCACGGCGTTCCGTTCGACCGGAGCCGATGTAAGCGTTGAAATGATCGG
>CAZHPP010000281.1:0-5716 GCA_964534535.1 uncultured Victivallales bacterium
GTTCCCGAAGACTTCCAGAAGACCGTCAAGGCCGCCTTCCCGGCCGCCAGGTTCAGCGCTTCCGCCGATCTTCCGCAGGGCGTCAAGTTCGACGACCTCTTCATTCTCGGCTGCGACGGCAAGATCGACCGCTTCAACCAGTCCCTCGCGACCGGCGCATGCATCAACATCGTCGAGTGCGACCCGAAAGGCCAGCTCGGCAGCGCTTCCGTGGACGTCGGCAGCATTCACTATCAGGGCTGGTTCTATCAGGGAACCCGCGGCAAAGACCTTTCCGCCTGCTACGGCCGCAACGTCCGCAGCATCCTGAAGAAGGGCGGCACCTGCTGGCTTTCCGGCGGCGCCGGCGCCATGGGCCAGATGCACACCCAGCTCGCCGTCACTTCGCCCGACGGACCTTCCCGCATTCTCGTGACGGACATGGACGACGCCCGGATCGCCAACGTGGAAAAACTGCTGCGTCCGGCCGCCGAAAAGCGCGGAATCGAATTCAAGCTTCTGAACCCCTCCAAGCTCGCTCCCGAGGAATTCAAGAAAGTTCTCAAGGACTTTGCGCCGAAGGGCTTTGACGACATCGTGATGCTCGTGCCGGTTCCGGCCGTGGTCACGGACGACGCCCAGTGGCTCGGCAAGGACGGACTCATGAACATCTTCGCGGGCATTCCGGCCGGCAAGGAAGCGGTCCTTCCGCTCGAGCCGATCGTTTCCAAAGGCGCCCGCTTCATCGGGTCCAGCGGAAGCCGCACGTCGGACCTCCGCCATACGCTCGGACTCGCCGAGGAAGGCAAGCTCGACCCCGAAACCGCGCTCGCGGCCATCGGCGGAATGCGCGACCTCAAGAAGGGCCTCGACGCCGTCGCCAACGCGAAGTTCCCCGGCAAGACCGTGATCCTGCCGAACTGCCTTGACATGCCGCTCGTTCCCAAGTCCGAAATTGCAAAGCTCGGCGGCGAAATCGGCAAGGCCGTGGAGGACAACAACGGCAAGTTCGGCGTCGAAGCCGAAAAGGCCATCTTCAAGAAATACGGCTGCTGAGGCGGCCTGAACACCCCCCGGAGATTGCAAAGGATGAAAACGGCTTCCGTCGGAACGATCATTGCCCTGCTGGTTATTTTCGGCGGGGGAATCCTCCTGACCGGACAGGCCGCGGAGCACGCGCCCGACCTGTTTTCGTCCTCCGCAAAATCCATGAAGCTTGACATGTCGGCCCTGCGCAACATCAGCGCGGGCGCCGACATCTACGAGTATGTGGGCGACAACATCATCGCCCGCGGTCACGTCGTGATCAAGGCGAAACAGCTTTCGATCACGGCCGACAGCGCCATCATCAACGTGAACACGCAGGACGTCGAGGCCAGCGGAAACGTCACCTTCGTCCGCACGCAGACCGTCCGCCGCCAGGTCGACAGCCAGGAATACCGCGACCTGCTGGACGACGTCACCAAGCGCGTGACCGTGATCCGCAGCGTGATCAGCCCGACCGGACGCCACCTCATCGAGGTCGACGTCCTCACCGTCGAAGCCTACATGAAGGCCGAACGGATCGCCGGAAACCTGATCACGGGCGCCGTCCGGTTCCGCAACTTCGCCATGAAGACCGGCGCGCTCTACGCCGTGGCCTCCGAGGCGGTCCGCGACCGCGACGGCAAGATCACCGTCAAGAACGCCCGCCTCACCACATGCGACTATGTGATGGACGACCACGACCATTACGCGCTGACGGCCTCCAAGGCGCTCATCTGGCCGCGCGACTACGGATTCGGGCTCCGCAACTACGTCGGAGACCAGGGCGACCACAGCATCCTGGCATTGAGCCCCATGCTGCGCCTCTGGGACGTTCCCGTCCTGTGGCTCCCCGCTCTCTACAAGCCCATGGACACCGACAGCTTCGGAGTCGACCTGGAGTTCGGAAAGTCTTCCGACTGGGGCTACTGGGTGCGCACCTCCAAGGGCTTCACCCTGAATTCGGATCCGTACATCAACGTCGGTGCGATCCTTGACTGGTATTCAGACCACGGAATCGCCGCCGGCGCCACGGCCACCGTCGCCACGGACAACTCCCGCACCGAGTTCTTCGCCTACGCCCTTCACGACCGCAATCCCTACATCAGCTGGGACGTGACCGACTCCGACACCGAAGACTGGTACGGCTCCAATTTCCGCTTCCGCATCCCGAAGGACCGCTACGACATCAAGCTTTCGAACCTGACCCATCTCACCCCGCGCCTCGACTTCCGCGGCCAGTTCGAGCTCATCAGCGACGTGAACCTGCTTCAGGACTACTTTGAAAACCGCTACAAGCGCGACATCCAGCCGCCCACCTATGCCGCACTCGAATATCAGTTCGACCGCGCCACGGCCTCCCTTTACACCACCGTGCACGCCAATTCCTTCGACTCCACCATGCAGCGGCTCCCGCAGGGCGAATTCGATTTCCAGCGACAGGAACTCTTCAAGGGCCTCTACTATCAGGGCTCCCAGAGCGCCGGATACTACTACATGAACTGGCGCCAGTTCGATTCCCGCATGTCCAATAAGAAAAAACTGGAAAACTACGGCAGCGGCCGCTTCGATTCGCTCAACATGTTCTATTATCCGTTCCACCTGGACTTCCTGAACCTGATCCCCCGCGCCGGATTCCGTCTGACCGAATACACCGCCACCACTTCCCCGCGCTCCGACGACGATCTCTCCCAGATGTTCGCCGCCAACAACATCGACAGCGGGCTCGACGGCAATGCCATCGACTTCTGGAACTACCGTGTCTCCAACCAGGCCCGGCTCCGCTTCCTGAGCGAATTCGGACTGGAGGCCAATACCAAGATCTACCGCTCCTGGAACGACGTCAAAAGCTCCTGGCTCGGAATCGACGGACTCCGCCATGTGATGGTGCCCTACATCAACTACACCTTCATTCCAAACTCCAACCTTTCCGCGGAAAAGACCCTCTACTTCGACGACGTCGACCGCCTGAAGGAACAGCATTATGTGCGCTTCGGACTCACCAACCGCCTGCAGACCCGCACCGGCGCCTACGGCTCCGAACAGATCCGCGAATGGGCCTCCGTCGAAACCTACTGGGACTATCACATGCGCCAGACCGACGGCTTCAACAACGTCGGCGACCTCGGAACCATCTTCCGCTTCACTCCGTTCGACAACCTCACGCTCTCCTCCGAAATGCTCTGGGACATCGGCGCCAACGGCGAACACGACTCCGAAGCCACCCGCACCTGGGGCAAAACCGCAGGACGCGTCGGGCTCGACAAGCTCTCCTATCTCGACATGTGGAACACCACCCTCGAATACAGACTCTCCAAGGACTGGAGAATCTACGGCTCCTACATCTACTCCGACGAGTACCGGATGCGCTCCGTCTACTCCATGGGCACCATGATCGACACCGTCAACACCGCCACCACCTCGCTTTCCACCTGGTACCCCCGCTCCCAGTGGGTCAATTTCGGTGTCGACTTCCCCACATACATCGACCCCAAGCTCAAGGCCGGAATCATGGTCGCCTACGACGTCGACGCGGCCCTCATGTCCGATGCCGCCATCAAGCTCACCCGCGACTTCCACTGCTTCCTGATCGGGCTCCAGCTGGGCCGGAAGCTCACCCGGAACGCCGACGGCGACAAGGAGCCCTCCTACTATGTTTCCGGCTTCATCAGTCTTTCGGCCATGCCGGGCGCCAAACTCTCCGGCAGAACCAATATGTAATCCCCTGAATCTTCCAAACAACCAACGCAAGGCTTTCCTATTATGATGAAAATGTCGCAAATGCTCGGACGCACCCTCCGCGAAGACCCCAGGGACGCCAAAACCGTTTCCCACAAATTCCTCGTCCGCGGCGGTTACGTCCGCCCCGTTTCCATGGGAATCTTCTCCCTCCTCCCCATCGGCAAGCGCATCATCGCCAAGATCGAGGCGATCGTCCGTCAGGAAATGGACGCCATCGACGGCCAGGAAGTCCTGATGCCCGTCGTCCTGCCCGCCGACCTCTGGGTCGAGTCCGGACGCTATGCCACCGTCGGACAGGAGCTCCTCCGCTTCAAGGACCGCAACGGAAAGGACATGATCCTCGGCATGACCCACGAGGAAGCCATCGTCGCCCTCGTCCGCACCGAAGTCAACAGCTACAAGCAGCTGCCGCTCATGGCCTATCAGATCCAGACCAAGTACCGCGACGAGGCAAGACCCCGCGCCGGACTCATCCGCGTCCGCGAATTCACCATGAAGGACGCCTACAGTTTCCATTCCTCCCAGGAATCCCTTGACGAATATTACATGCGCGCCCACGCCGCCTACGAACGCATCTACCGCCGCGTCGGACTGAAGCACGTCGTCTCCATCAAGGCCAACTCCGGCATGATGGGCGGACACGTCTCCCACGAATTCATGTCCGTTGCCGACTGCGGCGAGGACACCATTTTCCTTTCGCCCGACGGCAAAAGCTACAAGGCCAACCGCGAAATCGCCGTCTCCGGGCTCAAGTTCCAGAAGGCCCTTCCGGAACTTCCGCTCGAAAAGGTCGCCACCCCCGGCTGCAAGACCATCGACGAAGTCGCCAAGTTCCTGAACGTCAAGCCCGAACAGACCGGCAAGGCCGTCTTCTACTTCGCCAAGGGCAAGCTCATCTTCGCCATGATCCGCGGCGACTTCGAAGTCAACGAAACCAAGCTCCAGAACGCGCTCCAGATCCCCGAACTCGCCTTCGCCACCGACAAGCAGATCCTCGACGCGGGCGCCGTTCCCGGCTATGCCTCCCCCGTCGGGATCGACCCGAAAAAATGCGTGATCGTGATCGACAAGTCCATTGAAGGGACTTCGAACCTGGTCGTCGGCGCGAACGAGCCCGGATTCCATTTCAAAAACTTCAGCTTCGGCCGCGACCTGAAGCCCGAAGGCGTGACCGTGACCGACATCGCGACCGTCCGCGCGGGCGATCCCTGCCCCGTCACCGGACAGCCCCTCGTCATGGCGCGCGGAATCGAAATCGGAAACATCTTCCAGCTCGGAACCAAATATTCCGCCCCCATGAAATGCGAGTTTCTCGACCGCGACGGCAAGTCCAAGCCCATGATCATGGGCTGCTACGGAATCGGAATCGGCCGCACCATGGCCTCCGTGATCGAGGACTCCCATGACGATTTCGGCCCGATCTGGCCGCTTTCCATCGCGCCCTGGCAGGTGCACGTGCTTGCCCTGAATCCGGACAAGCCCGGAATCCGCGAGACCGCCGAAAAGCTCTGCGCCGATCTTGAACAGGCCGGCGTGGAAGTCCTTTACGACGACCGCGGCGAGAAGGCCGGTTCCATGTTCAGCGATGCCGACCTCATCGGAATCCCGTTCCGCGCCATTGTGGCGCCCAAGGCGCTTGCGAACAATTCGATCGAGTTCCGTCTGCGCGGAACCCGCAATTCGGAAATGATTCCGGCTGCCGACGCCGCAAAAATCCTTGCTTCCAAGGTCGCGGAAGAACTTAAAAAGTTCGCGTAAGACTGTTCCGGAACGTTCCGTCTGTCTGATTTTTCACTCCGCATCTGCAGGAATCCCATGCCGCTCCGGCACGGGATTCCGCTGCATCACCGCATCAAACCGCAGTTTCTTTTCAGACGGCTGTCTGTGCAAAAAAAGACTCCGCATTCCGATGAGGAATGCGGAGTCCTGAACAGACTGAAACGCAGCGGTTACTTTTTCCCGCAGCGGATCG
>CAZHPP010000282.1:0-5716 GCA_964534535.1 uncultured Victivallales bacterium
TCCCGGCAAGGAAGATGCTCTTCACGGCTTTGCCGTCGGCGAAAAGTTGGGCGGGGGCGGAAAACAGTTCCTTTTTCTGCGAAACGATCTGAGAAGGCATCAGCCCGTCACCGTTCCATACATAGCTTCGGCCCCAGGGGCTGACGGTCCAGCCGCCAGCCGTCCTTGCAATTTTCAGCGGTGTGTAGGGCGGAAGAATGCGGTCGTCGAATTTCAGTTTGTTCCATTCGCCGAATCCGGGAAACTGGAATTGCGTTCCGGAAACGGTTTTTCCGTCTGCGCCGGAGAGTTCGAGTTTCCATGTCCCGGTAGCGCTGGACTTTGGAAATGCGATTTCCTGCGGCTGAGCTTCCGAGACAGGGATCGAAACAGTCTGTTTTCCGGAAGGATTGCGCAGAATCAATGTTCCTTTGAAATTTGCGCCGAACTTGCTTCTGAGGATGGGCAGTTTGACGGCTGCAAGGATTTTCCCGAAAGTGAACCGGGGCGAAACGGAGACATATTCGGCGCTGAGCGCGACGGGAAGGATTTGGCGGAAGAATAACTGTTTTCCGGCAGGGTCCGTGAGGGAGAATACAAGCCGGTCGGCCTGAGTCGAAGTGATCGGCGCGGAGACATTGAATTTCAGCGGGATTCCGGCTGTGAGTTCAAGCTCGCGGCGGAACAGAATCTGAGGCTCCAGAAGGCCGCTTCCGTTTTCCTGAAGCACGGTGAAGACGGCTTTTGAGTTGGTTCCGGAAACGGCTTCAAGCTTCTGGCCGAGCTGACCGAAGGAGGGATCGTTTTTCTCAAGCAGGCGAACGGCAGGGGCCGTCTTGACGAATTCGAGTTTGAAGAACCGGTCCGTGTCTGCCCAGTAGCTTTTGCCAGGCTGGGCGGCAAGGTCGGTAATGGCTGAAAGCGAGGAAGAAGCCCAGCTGCGGCAGAAGTTCATGCGAAGTCCGTCCTTCGGCGGTCCCTGGAGTTCCAGCGCGCTCCATGGAATGATGCATTCGGCACGCCAGAGAAGCGTGTCGTCAATGCGGTGGCTCAGCGTTGAACTGTAAGTCCACGCCGGGCTGTAGGAATCAATCGTGTCCTTCATTTCGGTCTTTGCGCCGCCGGCACATCCGGCGAAATAATAGGTGTGTCCACCGTGACGGAGATGAAGTTCGAACGATTCGAAGCCCCAGACGCCGGTCTTCTTCCCGCCGGGAGCGGGACCTTTCTGGATTACGCTTCCGTTCGGGAAGATGCTGTCCAGCGCGGCGTAAAGATTTTTATCGTCCCATGTGAAATATGCGTGATGCGGCGGCAGGAGCCATGTTTTTCCGAAGGCGCGGAAGTCCGTGAGGGAAAGGAATGAGGCGGCATTGCGCCATCCGGCATCTTCAAGAAGACCGTCCGCCTTGATTTCGCCGGAACGTTCCGGGACGGCGAGCACCTGCGGATATTTTTGAGAAATGTCAGTGGTTTTCAGTCCGGAAAGGGCCGCTGCTTCGGCGCTGCCGAGCGCGGAATCGTAAAGTCTGAGCCTGTGAATCATACTTTCGTTTTTCCATGGCGGAACGGCATACCACTTGTCATGGTACGGTCCGATTTCAAGGTTTGTGATGATTGCTGGATCGACCTGGAAGGGCTGGGGAGCTTCCTTGAGAAGTTTTCCGTTAAGCCAGCAGCGGACTTTGTCGCCGTCCCATGCAAGAACGGCGGTGTAAAGTTTTCCGGAAAGGGCTTTTCCGCTGGAAAAATAGAATTTGTTCCTCTGGTCCGTGAATGCGAACTGGATGACGGGATTTGCAAAATAGGTGCCGATTGCAAGAAACGGACGGCTTTTCGTGCGCAGTGTCACAATCGGACGCTGTGCGTTCTTCGAGGCGGAAAACTTGTCTGCGGAAAATTCGACCGCGATGGTTCCCGTTTTTCCCAGCAGACCGTTCACCGGAATGGAAAGCCCCTTTTCGCCGTAGACAAGGGTCTTTTCTCCGGAGGCGAGCGTGCGGAACGGCCCGTCGATGCGGATTGATGTGTTTCCGGCTTTGAATTCTTTTGCCTGATCGAATGTGACGTCCAGCCGGGGCTGAGCGGCGGAGAGCGCCACTGCCGTGAACAGAGACGAAATAACCGCTGTACTTTTTTTCATGATCCCGTTGGTCCAGGAGGTTGAAATATTATTTGACGATCCAGAAATTATCCTTCCCGTCGAACACAGGAAGGCCGTATCCGGCAAGGTAAGGATTGTAAGTTGCCGTGTAGTCGACGGGGCTGCCCGTGCATTTCGTCCTGATGGAACCGGCATGTCCGTCATAATATGTGAAGTCTGCAATTCCCAGATGCCGGGCCGCAATCGAACCGTTCGCTGCGACGTTGGCCCAGAGTTCTGCCACGATGTAGTTCCCCCGTCTGCGGTTGTCACCCCGGACGCTGTCCGCATACTGGAAAGTCTTCGACGGCGTTTTCACCTGATTCGTCTTGAGTCCCGCCTGCTGCAGATCAACAGCACGGCGGTTGATCCCGTAATGGAGGTACATTGTGTAAAAATCTCCCTGGGAACCGTTGACGCGTCCTTCGTTTATGAAGGAAGGATCCACATTAGAATTGACAAAAGTAGGACAGACCAGAATCTTGGGCCGGATGAGGTTGTTCAGAAACAGAATTCCACCCCAGGTGATGTTTTTGCTGCTGATATTCTTTGCAGTGTAGGGCGTGTAAAACCCGTCATTGGCATCGGTGTACAGGGCTGTGCTGAGTCCGAGCTGTTTGCAGTTGCTGAGACAATTCGACGTCCTGGCCTTTTCTCTGGCTGCATTCAGGGCGGGCAGAAGCATGCCCGCCAGAATTGCGATGATCGCGATGACGACCAGGAGCTCTATGAGTGTGAAATTCCGTTTCCTTCGATTCATTTTTTACCTCTCTTTGTTATGCTGTCAGTTTTTTGCGGGGTGGCTCAGATGCGGGGAAAGCATCCAGCGGGCCGGATTGGGCTTGCGGTTCTTGTCCAGCGCCAGAAGCTCTTTATGATTTTCGATCACTTTCCGATAGGCCGCAACGTAACGGTCAATTTCCGAAGGCCGGAACTTCTTGAACCACGGAACGTAGAGCGTGCGGTCGTTCGCGGCGTTCGAGACGGGGAAGTCGTTTTCCGGAGGCGTGCGGTTCGTCGGGCGGCCTTCGCCGTAGACGTCCGCCTGCGTGAAGAGCGGATGCGTGTGGAGCGGCCAGTTGCATCCGGGTTCGGCCAGCGAGACGCCTTCCGCCTTCATGGCATCGCAGAAGGTCCCGACGGAAAGGCCGTCCAGTTCCTCCGGACGATAGTGTGCGTGCGGACAGTACCAGCCGCCCATTGTGGAATTCGGCCATTTCGACACGCGGAACGGACGGATTCCGGGGAGCCCTTCGAGTCCGTCGCAGAAATAGTTCATGGCCTTGTCAAGTTCCTTCATCAGAGCGGGATATTCGCGGACCATGATGACGCCGATCGCGGAAGTCATCTGGTTCATGCGGAACTTGTATCCGCCGGAAGGAATTCCGGCAAGGGCCTTGTATTCGGGAATCGTGAGTTCGCCGTGGCGGTCGTGGGAACCGAAGATAACGGCACGCTCCCAGACAGTCCTGTCGTTCGTGAGCATGATTCCGGCCTCGCCGAGGGCGAACGATTTCAGACTCATGCAGGAGAATCCGGCGGCGTCGCCGAAGGTTCCGCACATGCGGCCCTTGTAGAGCGCGCCGTGGGCGTGGGAGACGTCTTCGATGACCTTGATCCCATGCTTTTTTGCAATCGGGAGAATGCGGTCCATGTCGGCGGGATGGCCCATGTAGTGCACGACCATGACAGCCTTCGTATGCGGGGTGATCTTCCGCTCGAAATCGTCGGGATCAAGACAGAGGGTGTCCGGCTCGACGTCGGCGAAGACCACGGACGCGCCGAGGGAGAGCGCCTGAGCGCAGCTGGCCCAGTATGTGAGCGACGGACAGATGAGCTCATCCCCTTTGCCCAGCCCGACGCCGTACATGGCGGCGAGCAGCGAGAAGGTCCCGGAGGAGACACCGAGCGCATATTTTACGCCGTGCCAGTCGGCGAAGGCCTTTTCAAATTTTTTCGTGATGTCGGTCCCGGACATGTTGTAATGGTCGAGGATGTCGAGGACGGCCTTCCGCATTTCGTTGGTGACGGGCGGCCATTGGAACATGTCGCTTCCGTGGACGAACATGTCGCCGGGATCAAGCGGAGCGGCCTTGATGCCGTTTGTGAGGTTCAGACGTGCCATAGGTACTGTATTCTCCTGTATGTTAGGGTTGATATGTTTTTTTTCAGACGACGGAATTTTCACGGGAACTCTGGAACTGATAGACGCAGGTCCTTCCGCCGGAACAGCTGCCGTCCGCGAGGAGACTCACTGCGTCGTAGGCGATTTTTTCGTAGTCGGGAACCCAGGTGACGGGCGGCCGTTCGAACTTCAGGGAATTCCTGTTTATGTTGAGCGCGACGGAGGGAACGGATTCCGGAATTCCAAACAGTTCGCACACAGAGGGGTAAAAACGGTTGGTTATAACATTGAACAGCAGTGCATCGTATTGCTGTTCCTGCCAGAATTCATGCAGACGTTTCTGAGAAGCATATGGCGGATATGTGGTTTCCAGCACGATTTCCGGCAGACCGTATTCCGCAGTCTTTTCCTTGTAGGCCAGATAGAACGCATGGTCCTTTTCCGAAAGGATGAACGGCGCAATCAGGGCAATGCGGCGTTTTCCCATGCGGTAAAGTTCGTCCATGCGTTCGCGGATCAGACGTTTTCGGTCGATTTCCAGCAGAGTCCAGTTCCGGACATACTGACGGCTGCCGTAGGGAATGTCCTGTGAATGGAGGAGCGCCACGCGGCATTGCCGCCTGGCCAGTTCCGGAAACAGGTGATAGAACCAGACGGAAAGGAAAACCATGGAAAAACGGTTCAGCCGCGAAAGGCAGGAAAGATCCAGATTCTCCGAATCGTTCGTAAGCGAAGCAACCAGAGTCTGGCAGACGATCCCGCGTTCGGCAGCTGCCGTCATGATACCCTTCATTTCAAACTGGAAAGTGTCCGACTGAGCAAGGTATCCGGGGCAGGGCAGCATGAACGTGAAGACGGGCTGGGCCGCAACATAGCTCCCTGAGCCGCGGCGGCGGACGATCTTCCCTTCGTCTTCAAGTTTGCCGTACACGCGCCCCGCGGTCTTGCGCGAGATGCCGTACTTTGCCACCAGGCTGGGTTCGCTGGGAAGGCGGCGTCCGGGAGACGATTCGGCGATGAATTCGCGCATCGCATTCATGAGCCGGTCCGAGACGGGGGATGCGATTTTCCGTTTTTCCAGAACTGCTTCCGACATTGCCTGTTGTATCCTTTCTGTTTTTCATTATACTTCAAAAACAGGGGAATGTCAACAGGGAGATTTTATCAAAGTTGTCTCTTCTTCAAACTTTCTTTGAATATAAATAAAAAACCTTGCAAAGTTGTCTCCTGCCGGCGGATGCAGGGGAACTGTTTCCGGAGCATGGCAGGATTGCGGCAGACGATTTTACGGCGGAGGGAAAATTCAGCGGGATTCCAGCTCAGCAGAAGTGCTGCGTTCCCGGAGAAAGAGACTTTCCCGGAAGAAATCACGGGGGTGAAAAATATAACGTGTTTTTCCAATATTTCAACATCGGAAAATCACGGGGGTGAAAAATATAACGTGTTTTTCCAATATTTCAACATCGGAA
>CAZHPP010000283.1:0-5714 GCA_964534535.1 uncultured Victivallales bacterium
CGCAAAAATTAAGAATACGAAAGAAAAAAGCCGCACCAAGGGGCGAGGTATTAACCCAGAGGAATAAAAAAGCTCCGGTCCGGAGGGCGGACGGAGCAGAGAATCAAAACTGGGGTGGTAAACGGGATTTGAACCCGTGACCTTCTGGGCCACAACCAGACGTTCTAACCAAACTGAACTATTACCACCATGATGCTATTAATATAGCACACTTTCAGGAAAAAACAAGCTCAAGATATGATTTTTTGACGTTCCGGCACAGATTTGCCAATCTTTACAGGCAGAGGAAAAAACACTTCAGCCTGCAATGACGCGTGAAATGCCGGGATGCGTTTTCCATGTTTCGCGGCCGCAAAACAAACGCGGCCTTAATGCTCGTCGTCGGTCGACGGCTCGAATTTTTTCTCGCCGCTTTCTCGCAGAAGCTCGAAAGTTCTCTTCCGCCTCCTGCGCGCTCGACGCCCCGGCGTCTCGCCCGTGGTGTATCAGCTCATATCCCGGATTTTCCGCTCAAGATATGATTTTTTTGACGTTCCGGCACAGAATTCCGCTCCCAGAAGACACCGTCGGACAAGCCCTGAATGGATTTGTCCGTTTCCGCCCGCTCAAGCCGGGCTTCGGCCCAGCAGCAGTATTCGCGGTCCAGTTCAATCCCGCAGAAGCGGCGTTCCAGTTTCTTTGCGGCGGCGGCAGTCGTCCCGCTGCCGAGAAACGGATCGAACACCAGATCGCCCGGATTCGAACTCGCCAGAATCAGCTTGGCAAGCAGTTTTTCCGGCTTCTGCGTCGGGTGATCCGTATTTTCCGGCATCGACCAGTAGGGAATGGAAATGTCGTCCCAGAAATTGGAGGGGAACGTCAGACGGAAATTTCCGGCGGGAGTCTCCAGCCAGTCCTTCGGAAGCCCCTTTTCGCGATAAGGCGCACGCACGCGCCGTTTCAGTTTGACGGAATCCGGGTTGAAACAGTAATTGTTTCCGAGCGTTCCGAACCAGATGTCCTCGGAACAGTTCTTCCAGTTGGAAAGCGCGCCGCGTCCCTTTTCCCGCTCCCAGGTGATGCGGTTCCGCACGGTCAGATGCCGCCGCATCACGCGGAAGCACGGAGCCGAGGAACGCCAGTCGCAGCAGAGATATACGCTCGCGCCGGGCTTCAGCAGGCGCATCATGGGCGCAAACCAGGAATCGAGCCAGGATTCATAGGAATCGGGATCCTGTTCCGAAAAATGAAGCCCGTTGAAGTCCTTTGCAAGATTGTAGGGCGGGTCCAGGACGACGAGGTCGGCAAAGGAATCGGGCAGAAGCGGAAGAATCCGGAAAAAATCGCCGCAGAACACGGAATCCGTCAGCTCCGGAACGGACAGTTTTGCATTGCCCGGAGTCCGGAGTTTCCCGGCGAGACGCTTCCCGTCAGCGGCGGAAAGTGTCAGAGTCCGGTTGCGCGGGGCGCGCTTCTTCACAGACGGCATAGCAGGGTTCCGCCCTGAAAGACCAGGAACGTCACGATCCAGGCAAGGACTGTCAGTCCGCAGAGCTGGAGCAGGGCGAGCCCCCAGGAATCCGTTTCCTTGCGCACGACGGCGAAGGTTGCCGCGCACGGAATGGAAATCAGGCAGAAGAGCATGATGCAGAACGCCTGGAGCGGGGAATACTGTTTTCGGAGCGCCGCCTGGAATCCGGCGATTCCATCGCCGCTGGAATTGGAGATGGAGTTCAGGATCCCGAGCTGGGAAACGAAGAGTTCCTTTCCGGCGAAGGCGCCGACCAGCGCGGAGGAGATTTTCCAGTCGAATCCGACAGGATGAAGAACGACAGCGAGTTTCCGTCCGATGAATCCGGAGATGGAATTTTCCAGTTCGTCCTTTTTGATTTCGGCGTGAAGGGCGGCCGTTTGCGCGGTCTTTGCCTCGGCGGAGAGTTTCGGACTGCTCTGCACGGTCTGCAGACGCTCGGCAAGATGCCGGTCGGCCTTCGAGGCGTCAGGACCGGGGAGCGTGTTGAAAAGGAACATGATGATCGAAGCGCCGAGAATGAATGTTCCCGCTTTCCTGAGATACATCATGCCGCGTTCGCCCATATAGATCAGCAGGCTGCGGACGGTCGGCATGCGGTAAGGCGGAAGCTCCATCACGAAGATCTCGTCCTCGCCCTTGAAGATCGTGCGTTTGAGGAATCTGGCGCAGCAGAGCGCCAGCAGAACTCCGATCACATAGATCAACCAGAGGATCGCGGCCTGCCAGCGCATCGGGAAGAATGCCGGAATGAAGAGGGAATAGATCGGCAGACGCGCGCCGCAGCTGATCAGCGGCAGGATCATGATCGTGGTGAGACGGTCGCGCCGGGATTCGATCGTCCGTGCGGCCATGATGGCGGGCACGGTGCATCCGAATCCAAGGATCATCGGGATGAAGCTCTTTCCATGGAGTCCGAAGCGGTGCATGAAGCCGTCCATGACAAATGCGGCGCGGGACATATAGCCGGTGCCTTCCAGGAAGGCGATTCCGAGGAAGAGCAGCAGGATATTCGGCAGAAACTGGAGCACGCCGCCCACGCCGCCGATCACGCCTTCCGTAATCAGGCTCCGGAGATAGTTCATGTGCCCGTCGGGCCAGAAACGGACGATTTCGGCGCCGAGCCACTGGAAGAACTGTCCGAGCAGATTGGAGATCGGTTCCGCGCAGAAGAAAGTCAGAAAGAAGACGGCGAACATGATGAGCAGAAAGATGGGAAGTCCGAGATAGCGGTTCGTCACTACGCCGTCGATCTCCTCCGAGAACTGGCGGCGGGCCTCCTGATTGACAGTGATGGCTTCGCGGCAGGCGCCCGCGATCATGCCGTAGCGGCAGTCGGTCATGAAGGTTTCGCTGGCGGCGCCGTGGCGGGCGAAGATTTTTTCGCGCCATTTCGCGGCCTCGGGAACGATTCCGAAGAGATACTGGTTGTTGACGGCGTCGGGGTCGTTTTCCAGCAACTTGATGGCGAAGCAGCGGAGGGGAATATGCTGATTGACGGCAAGCGGAGTGGCTTCGATCCGCGATGTGAGGTCGGAAACCGCCTCGGTCACGAGCGGACTGAAGTCGAGCGCCTTCGGCAGACGCGGCTTTTCAGCGCGCATGATGAAGCCGATCATCGTCCGGATGTCGAATGCGCCTTTGCCTTCGGAGCCGACCGCCTCGACGTAAGGGGAATTGAAATAGTGCGCGATCATGTCGTAGTTGATCGCGAGTCCGCGTTTCTTCGCGTCGTCGGACATGTTGAATACGAGGAGCATGGGGATTCCAAGCTCGGCGAGCTGGGTGGTGAGGTAAAGGTTGCGCTGGATGTTCCCGGCGTCGATCACGTTCAGGATGAGCCCGATGTCCTCGTGCATGAGTTCGGAAAAGGCGACTTTTTCCTCGGCGGAAGCGGAAGAAAGACTGTAGATTCCGGGCAGGTCGATGATGGTGACTTCGGTCTTGGAGTCGATCATGCACCGTCCGGTTTTGCGTTCGACGGTGACTCCGGAATAATTTCCCACATGCTGGTGGGTTCCGGTGAGAAGGTTGAAGATGGTTGTTTTTCCGCAGTTCGGGTTCCCGGCGATGGCGACCTTGAAATTGTACTTCATGCTTTTGCCTCACCGAGGGGCAGGGCGGGCTTGATCCAGATGTAGGCGGCATCGCTGCGGCGCAGCGTGAGGCTGCTGCCGAGGACGCGGATGCGGATCAGATCGCCGAAAGGCGCGCCGCCCTCCATTTCGATGACGGTGCCGCGGACGATTCCCAGATCGGCGAACTTGCGGAGTCCCTTCATGCCGGTGCCGACGCGCACCACCACGCCTCGGCGGCCTTCGGGGAGCTTGTCGAGCGTGATGTGCCCGGCCTTCAGATCGTCGGGCGAAATCCGCTGCATGGTTTTTTCAAGATAGCCCCGGAGTCCGGAGCAGAAGTCGTTCGATTCGATCACGCCGGAAAGCAGCGCGATGCGCGCGATGGCCTTGTCGGTCAGAATGTGTTCGAGTTTGCAGGCGGCATCGTCGGCTTCGTCCTCTTCGATCTTGAGGATTTCCTCGAAAAAGTTCTTGAGGGCCTGATGGCGGTGGCGGATCACGGCGGCGGTTTCGGCGCCGGCGTCGGTCAGAATGACCGGCTCGTAAGACTGATACTTGACAAATCCTTTTGAAGAGAGAGTTTTGAGTACATCTGTTGCGGAGGATACCCGGACATTGAGTTTCTGGGCGACATCGGTTGCATGGGCGTGGCCCTTGCCGGAAATCAGTTCGGCGATGGCCTCCAGATAGTCTTCCAGTGTGCTGGAAATTTTGAAGCGTTCCACTTGGTTGAACTCCCGAATCTTATTTATGGTAATATAGCCGTGATTCCGGGGAAATTCAAGCTTTCAGGAGCGCTTTTGCCTTTCACCGGACGGAGCATGCCAGATTTGCAAGAAGAATTCCAGCCGCGGCGGCGCCGATTCCCGTGCCGTTCTGCAGGAACACGTTCCAGAAAAATTTCATGTAGCGTGCGTCCAGAAGATACCGCGAACTTTCCAGCGCAAACGTGCTGAAGGTCGTGAACGCCCCGAGAAACCCGACGAAGAATACGGGGAAATAATTTTCATACCGCGGAAACTTCTCCCGGAAGCATACGAAGCAGAATCCGGCCAGGAACGCCCCCGCGACGTTTACGGCAAGCGTTCCCCACGGAAAACCGGGCAGGGCATGATTGATCCAGCGCATCAGGCTGAACCGCAGAAGAGTGCCGGCGAATCCGGCAGCTCCGGCGAGCAGAAGAATCTTCAAATTGCGCCTCGTTTTTACTGATCCGGGGCGCAAGTGCGCCGCCGCTGATTTTTTTGCAGAAGTCATCAGCCGCGGAGCGCGGCGGTTCGGCGGATGCCGGGGAGAACCTCATTCCCGATTCCGGTAATATACCCGGCGGCGGTTCCGTTTTCAACCTCTGTCCCCCGGATTTTCCCTTGACTTGCGGGGGAAAACGGAGTATTTTATCCGGAACTGAACCAGGGAGTTCTCAGCATATGAAACAAATTGAAGATATTCCGCTCTGGAAAAACGTTCCTCCTGAAATCCGCCTGATCCGCATGCCCCGCAAAGATGCCGTCCCCCGCCCGGCCATGCTCGTCGTGCCCGGCGGCGGCTACGGATGCGTCTGCATGGATACCGAGGGCTGGCCTGTGGCCGAACGCTTCTTCAAACTCGGATTCCAGACCTTTATTCTGAACTACCGTGTTGCGCCGGAACGCTTTCCGAAGCCGCAGCAGGACATTCTGCGCGCCGTCAGGCTGATCCGCGCCCATGCCGCTGAATGGCATGTGGTTCCGGGAAATCTGGCCGTCTGCGGATTCTCCGCGGGAAGCCATCTCTGCGCCTGTGCCGGGGTCATGCAGGAAAAAATCAATGCCGATGCCGGCGATTCCGCCGATGCCTTTGACGGGCGTCCGGACGCCATGGTCCTCGCCTATTCCGTCATTGCATTTTCCGGGTTCGGACACTGGGGGAGCGGGCAAAGTCTGCTGGGCGACTCCTATGAAGCCGAGAAGGAGAAATTTTCTCTGGACAAACTGGTCGATTCGAAGACGCCTCCGGCCTATCTCTGGCATACCGTCGAGGACCAGGCCGTCGACCTGGAAAACAGCCTTCAGTTTGCCCGTGCCATGAGAGCGGCGAAGCGCCCGTTCGAACTCCATGTGTTCCCGCACGGCCCGCACGGGATGCAG
>CAZHPP010000284.1:0-5713 GCA_964534535.1 uncultured Victivallales bacterium
GAATATAGCACATCTTTTGCTGATTTCAAGCTCTATTTAGGGATAAGTTCTAAGTATATTATTGTCGATGATATACTTGATAGAACCAACACCGGAAAAACTGTTTTCCCCTCCGGATTCATCCGGTGTATCTGGGATTTTTTTTCAATGCGGCAGAACGAGACTGATCGATTTTATTTGCATAATTTCGAAAAGGGGATATATTGGACATTCATTTCATTTTCCAAGGAGATTTTTGTGAAAAAGCTTTCTCTGATCCTTCTGCTGGCCGCATGGTCAGTCTTTGCATATTCCGGCGACGAGCCGGGGGCCGCGGTTCCGGCGGCTTCCCCCGTTCCGGCCGCTGAAGTCCAGAAAACGAATCCGGTTCCTGAAACAGCGGCCGCACCGTCTCAGGAAAAGGTTTCCGTTCCGGAAGCGGACAAACCCGTTCCGCCGACTCTTCAGGCGCTTCGCGGCGAGGGCCGTCCGGAACTTTTCCGCGACGTTGCCGAACTCAAATGGCAGGAAGTCAGTTCATATCTGAGCCGCAACATGACGATCGTGGCCATGCTGATTCTGCTCTGTGCGTGCGCCACGAAACTTTCCTCCTTCACGAACATGCCGACCCTGATCGTGTTTCTCGGCGTGGGAATGCTGATCGGGAACGACATCAAATTTTCGAATCCGGCGCAGGCGAACCTGATCGGATCGTGCGCCATGGCGTTCATCCTGTTTTCCGGCGGATTCGACACGAACTGGAAGTCCGTGAAGGACCAGTCGCTGTGGGGCGGAATCCTTTCGAGCGCTGGCGTCCTGCTGACCGCAGTGATCTTCGGATGCGTGACATTCTTTCTTGTCCGATGGCTGGCTCCGGAACGGCATGCGAGCCTTTCGTGGTGCCTGCTGCTGGGGTCGGTGGTTTCCTCCACGGACGCAGCGGCGGTGTTCGCAATCCTGCGTTCCCGGCACGTGAGCCTGCGTCCGAGGCTCCGCGCCCTGCTGGAATTCGAATCCGGAAGCAACGACCCCATGGCCGCCTTCCTGACGATCTTCATGGTCGGCGTGGTGATCCAGGAATCGGCCGGACACTGGATTCCCTTCCAGGAATACAAGATGATCGTTCCGCAGTTCATCCAGAAAATGTTTCTGGGAACCGTGCTCGGAATCGCGTGGGGCAAACTGTTCGTGTGGCTCTTCAACAAGATCGATCTGGAATACGACGGGTTGTACTATGCTCTCGGCACGGGCGCGGTCCTGCTTTCCTACGGCGGCACCGAACTCATGCAGGGCAACGGCTTCATGTCCGTCTATGTGACCGGGCTCATCATGGGCAACAGCAAATTCATCTACCACAACAGCGTGGGGCGGTTCAGCGACGGCATGGCCTGGCTGATGCAGGTGTTCCTGTTCGGAATGCTGGGACTGATGGTGACTCCGGCGCTTCTCTGGAAGTATGCGCCGCTAGGACTCTTCGCCGCCGCGATCCTGATGTTCGCGGCAAGGCCGCTTTCCGTCCTGATCGGGCTGATGTTTTCCAAATTCTCCTTCCGGGAACAGCTGCTTGTCTGCTGGGTCGGGCTGCGCGGAGGCGCGCCCATCATGCTGGCCACATTTCCGGTCATGGCGGGAGTTCCGGGGAACCAGCTCATGTTCCACATTGTTTTCTTCATCGTCATCACATCCGTGCTTCTGCAGGGCATGACGATCATGCCGGTCGCTCGGGCGCTGAAGCTTGACATCCCGCTGAAGATTTCTCCGCGCGTCCCGCTGGAATTCGACAATACGGGCACGATGAATGGGGATACGCGCGAATTTGAGGTGCTTTCCGGGTCGCCGATCATCGGCCGGACCCTGGCCCAGCTCGGACTTCCGAAGGGCGCTCTGGTGCTGCTGGTGCGGCGCGGCGGAGGATTTCTGGTTCCGCGCGGAGACATGGCGATTCAGGAGAACGATTCGCTGATGGTCCTCGGGACGGAGGAATCCCTGAACGCGGCGGCCGCCCAGCTCGGCGTGCTTGCGGAGGACGCGGGATAATCCGGCGTCTTTCCGCATACGGCCGGCATCTCAGTGGATTCCGGCCAGAATCTTGAAGATGAAGTCCTTGCCGACGATGATATCGGCTGTTCCGGTCGAGCCCACGCGCAGGGGCAGGGCGCCGTGGTTCAGAAACACATGGACGGCATAGCAGTTGCTCCGGCCGCGGATTTCCGGCAGCTCGTCAACCGCATAAACTTTCCCGTAGAAGTAGCCGTATTCGAAATAGTTGTACTGGTTGCTGCGGATCCGGACCTTCTGTCCCTCCTGAACCTGATAGATGTCCTTTTCGTCGATGTAGACGATGAATTTTCGGGCACCTTCGGCCACGACCACGGCCAGCATCAGTCCGGGCTCCACATAGATTCCGACTTTCGTGGGGATATACCCTACGATGCCGTTTTCAGGCGCGGTGATCTTGTAGTCGTCGCGGTGGGCGTCCAGCATGACGCGTTCGCTTTCGAGGCTTTTCAGGCGCTGTTCCTTGAGGACGATTTCGGCTTCGGCCTGGGCGATGATATCCTCGGCGAAGCCCTGTCGCAGCTTGGTGAAGTCGCTCTGGAGCTTCTGAAGTTCAGTGAGGTTGTTGATGTAGTTCATCCGCCGCTGTTCGAGTTCGAGTTTTGATGCGACGCCTTTCTTCGCAAGGGTTTCAAAGATGGCAAGTTCGCGCTTGCTCTGGCTTTCGCGCTCGCGGTATTCCTGCAGGGCGATCTCGGTGTGGCGGTATTCCTTGGGAAGCGGGTCATGCCGGAGCGCCTTCAGCGCGGCGCGGCTCACGGCGATTTCGGCCTTGAGTTCGGCGATCTGGTTGTCCGTCTTCAGAATGGTTTCACGGAGTTCGCGGTCGTCGAGTTCGAGCAGCAGCTGGCCTTTCCTGACGGTGTCGCCGGGGCGGCACGCCAGACTGACGATGCGGCTTCGGACAAAGGACTTGAGTTCGTATTCGCGCTGTCCGTGGACGGCTCCGCGGCCTTCGACGGTGTCCTCCATCCGGCCCAGCATGAGCAGACCGACTCCGCAGAGGATCAGGATCAGAAGCACCCAGACGAGTTTCCGGATGAAATGAATTCTTTCGCGGAAATTGTATTTTTCCGCGGGTTTTTCCCTGTCGAGATTCATGGCGTTTATTTCCTTGCCGCTTTATCCTGCATGGTGTAGAGATCGCGATATTCGCCGCCTTCGGACATCAGTTCGTCGTGCGTGCCGCACTGGATGATCCTGCCGCTCTGGAAGACGACGATCTTGTCCGCATTGCGGATGGTGGAAAGCCGGTGCGCGATGATGAGCGTGGTGCGGTTTTCCATGACGCGGTCGAGCGCGGCCTGGACAAGCTGTTCGGAAATGGTGTCGAGCGCGCTGGTCGCCTCGTCGAGGATCAGGATGGAGGGGTTCTTGAGAATGGCGCGGGCGATCGCCAGACGCTGTTTCTGTCCGCCGGAAAGCGAGGCGCCGTTTTCGCCGAGGACGGTGTCATAACCATTCGGCAGGGTCTTGACGAACTCGTCGACGTTGGCGAGCTTTGAGGCCGCCATGACTTCGGCGTCGCTGGCGCCGGTGCGGGCGTAGGCGATATTGTCGCGGACCGTTCCGCTGAAGAGGAACGGTTCCTGAAGGACCACGCCGATGTTGCCGCGGTATGATTCAATCGAATAGTCGCGGATGTCCACGCCGTCCACGGTGATCGAGCCGCGGACCACGTCGTAGAACCGCAGAATCAGGTTGCTGGCGGTGGATTTCCCGCAGCCGGAGGGCCCCACAAAGGCGACCTTCTGCCCGGCCTTGATTTCAAGCGAAAAGTCCTTGAGGACCGGCGTATCCTTGTACTGGAAGTCGACGTGGCTGAAGACGATGTCGCCGTGGAGGTTCCTGGCCTGGATGGGATTTTCGCGCTCGCGGATTTCCGGGATGAGGCTCAGAAGGCGCGTGATTCGGGTGGCTCCGGCAAGGCCCTGGGAAATGGCGGCGGAACTGGAGCTCAGAAAGGCGATCGGGCCGAGCAGAAGCCCCAGATAGGCGTAGAAGGCGGCGAAATCGCCGTAGGTGAGCGTGCCTTCCTTGGCCATCTTGATCCCGAGCCCGATCATGGTGAGGTACGTTGCAACGCTGAGGATTTCGCAGAACGTGGCGCAGAGGTTGGAATTGATGTTCAGCTGGATCTGGAGCGCCACGGTCGGACGCATGGTGGAGAAGAACCTGCGGCAGGCGGCATGTTCCTGCGAAAAGGATTTGATCACCTTGATTCCGTTGAGGTTTTCGGAAAGGTTGGCGGAAATTTCGGACATGCGTTCCTGGAGCGTCAGGGAATCCCGTTTCAGAATGTCCCGGAAATGTCGGAAATTGACATAGTGCAGCGGCAGCACCGCCAGAGAGACCAGGGCGAGTTTCCAGTTCAGGAAAAAGAGCATCACGGTCACGGTGATGCCGGAGAAGATCTGGTCGGACATGGAGATCATGAGCGAAACCAGCTGCTGGAGCAGGGCCACGTCGTTGATCACGTTGCTGATGAGTTTTCCGGTGCGGTATTCGTCATAGAAGCGGAGCGAAAGGCTCTGCAGGTGGCGGAACAGTTTGTTGCGCACGTCCAGCAGCACGCGGGAGACCACATAGGTCCCCAGGAATCCGGACATGTACCGGATCACGCTCCGCAGAATGTAGATGATCGCCATCACGCCGACGAGAATCCAGAACAGGGTGTAGTCCGAGTTCGGGAGAATCCGGTCGATGGCGATTTTCAGCATCCACGGCAGGGAAAGTCCGAGCAGAGAGAACAGAATCTGCACGACGATCGCCCCTGCGAGCACGGTGCGGTACGGGTAAATCAGCTGTCGAAATGTTGGAGCCTGCATGACGGTTTTGAATCATCCTGTTTCGGCAGCTGTTCCGAAAAGAACAGCCTGCCGGATTTCCGCCGGAATGATTTCCGGCTTCCCTTCCCCTTTGAGTGAGTTCGATAATAATACTTGCTTAAATCGTTTTTTCAAGTGTGTTTCGGGATTTTTTATCACAGACATCCCATATTTTCAGACTGTGAAGCCGGAAACGAGGCGTATTGCGGTCTTCCGGGGAAGGGCACGGATGCCGTTCCATGGTCTTTCCCCGCCTTGACCGGAAATTCCGCATCTTTCCGCCCGAAAACGGGGCGGAACCGCGGCAAAAGAGGTTTTTCGCACACTTTTTTCGTTTCCGCACTGTAATTTTCCAAAAACAAGTGTATATTACCCGACTATGAATGTAGGCATTCCATAAAACCTGAGGATATGAAAATGTTCAAACCGGCTTCCCCGCAGACCGATTTTCCGGCACTCGAAAATGAGGTGCTGGAGTTCTGGAAGAACGACCGCACGTTCGAAAAATCCAAATCCAACCGCAGCGGCAAAAACGAGTTCGTCTTCTACGACGGCCCCCCGTTCGCCACCGGACTGCCCCACTACGGACACCTTCTCGCCGGCACCATCAAGGACGTCGTGCCCCGCTACCAGACCATGCGCGGATACCACTGCGACCGCACCTTCGGCTGGGACTGCCACGGTCTGCCCGTCGAATACGAAATGGAGAAGACTCTCCACCTTTCCGGCAAGCGCCAGATCGTCGGCTACGGAATCGACAAGTTCAACGAGGCCTGCCGCAGCATCGTGCTCCGCTACACCTCCGAGTGGAAGACCATCGTCACCCGCATGGGCCGCTGGGTCGACTT
>CAZHPP010000285.1:0-5699 GCA_964534535.1 uncultured Victivallales bacterium
TTTTTCAGGAAACCGGATTGTCCGGGAAATAGACCAGGTGGGAGCAGTTGTCGCACAGGACGATTCCGCCCTTCCTGGCCTCGTTGATGGTCATGGGGGTGAGCTTGAGGCGGCAGTTCGAACATATGCCGCCTTCGACGATGCGCGCCACGGGTTCGCCTTTTTTCCCGGCGAGGATCCGGCTGTAGATGTCAAGGACCTTCATTTCGACCTTGGATTCGTGGGCCTTGCGCAGCGATTCGGCGGCGGTGATTTCGCCGCGGATTTCCTTCTCGAGCCCGGCCAGCTCGCCGATTTCGTCCCGGATGGATTTTGAATTGGCGTTGAAATCGCGTTCGGCGCGGGCGAGCTCGATCTTGGCGCTGTCGGATTTTTCCATGAGTTCGAGCTCGACGGTTTCCAGGTCGGAAGCCTCTTTTTTCTTGTTTTCGATGTCGGACATCATGACCTGGTATTCGTCGTTCTTGCGGATCATGATGGACTGGGTGAGGAGCTTGCGGACTCCTTCATCAAGCTGGGCGATCTTCTGTTCTGTTTCCTTGATCTGCTTTTCGACGGAGCGGAGGGCGTCGCGGGCGGCGGTCACTGTTTTTGCGGCTTCAGCGAGTTCGGAGTCGAGCCTGGCTTTTTCCGAGGGCAGGGTGGCGAGTTTGATTCTGAAATTGCGGAGTTTCATGTCGAGCGCCTGCAGGGCGAGCACCGATTCGATCCATGGCTTCATCCGTTCCTCCTGTGATTGGTATTCCTTAATCTATCCCGGTTTTCCGGAATAATCAAGCGCCGTCCGGATTTTTCCGCAATTCATTTGAGAAATCAGCGGAGAGGAGTATATTAATTCACAGAAGACAAGCAGGAGCGAATCATCCATGGAAAATGACGAAGTCAGAAAAATTTATGTGACCGGCCACCGCAATCCCGACATCGACAGCCTGGCCTCCGCGACGGCGCTGGCCGCGCTCCGCCGGCGCCAGGGCGTGAAGAACGTCGAACCCATCTGTCCCGGCGTCATGCCCGAGCGTGCAAAACATCTTTTTGCCAAATTCGGAATTTCCGCTCCGCCCTCCGTGAACGATGTCTATCTCCGCGTGGAGGACGTCATGGTGACGGACATTCCCGTGATCCGCACCGGCACGCCGCTCTTCGACGCCGTGAAGACGCTCAGCGCCTCAGACTTCCAGCGGCTTCCCGTGGTCGATTCCGAAGGAAATTTCACCGGCATGCTCAGCCCCATGAGCCTGCTTTCCAGCCTGCTCGACATCGGCCGCGATTCCGGCGAAGGGCTCACCGGACGCATGATCCGCAGTTCCATCGCGCTGATCGCCAAGGTGCTCGACGCGGAAACCGTCACGGCCTTCGATTCCGCCAGCACGCAGATTTTCCGCGTCTATGTGGCCGCGATGGGCGTGGACAGCTTTGAAACGCATCTGCCGCACGGAGACGAAAAGGAGCTGGCCGTCATTTCCGGCGACCGCCCTGAAATTCATCTGCGTGCGCTCCAGCGCGGAATCCGCCTGCTGATCGTCACGGGCGAAAAATCCATCGAACCGCTGATCGTCAAGGAGGCGGCCGGACAGAAGGTCACGATCCTGCATACGCGTCTGGATTCCGCTTCCGTGATCCGCCGCCTGAAATTCAGCGCGCCCGTCGAATCGTTCGGCTTCGGGAAAAACGCGCTCACGATCTCCCGGCACGACCGTCTCCGCGGATTCGAACACCGCATCTTCGCGAACCCCGAGGACGTGATCCCCGTCGTGGCCGGGAACGGCCGGTTCGAGGGCGTCGTGCTCAAGCATTCCGTCACGGACGTTCCGCCCTACCGCATGATCCTCGTCGACCACAACGAGCCGGAACAGAGCATCCCCGGCGTCGAGGAAATCCCCATCGTCGAGGTTGTGGACCACCACCGGATCGGCATGATGCCGACTCCCATGCCCATCCGCTTCACGGAGGACGTCGTGGGGAGCACATGCACGCTGGTGGCCTCCATGTACAGAAGTTCCGGAGAAAGTCTCACGGCCGGCATGGCGGGGCTTTTGCTGGGAGGGATTGTCTCGGACACGCTGGACCTCAAGTCGCCGACGACTTCGCCGCTCGACCGGAAGATGGTGGAATGGCTGGAAAAGACCTGCGGCGTTTCCGCCGATTCGCTGATGGCCGAACTGGCCGCGATCGATTCGCCGCTGGCCTCCAAGTCGCCCGCGGAAGTGATCGATTCCGACCGCAAGACCTATACCGACGGCCGCTTCAAGTTTTCGCTTTCGCAGGTTGAGGAAACCAATCTGGAACTGTTCCGGAGCCGCATTCCGGAACTGGCCGCGGCCATGAGGAAGACGGCGGAAGGCGAGTCGCTGAACTTCATCGCGCTGATGGTCACGGACGCGGTCCGTGAGACTTCGGAGCTGCTGTTCGAGGGCGATCCGGACGTCCGGCGCGACCTGCCGTTCACGAAGCACGGCGAAAACCTGTTCGCCATGCCCGGCGTGCTCAGCCGCAAGAAACAGCTTCTGCCCCGCATCCTGGCCATCACCACGAATCTTTCACACCCGTGACCGTCAGGAAAGGTGCGGACGGAATCCCCGCAGCCGCAGGGCGTTGAGCACCACCGTGACCGAACTGAACGCCATGGCGAGCGCTCCGAACACCGGGTTCAGCTGCCAGTGGAACAGAGGCCAGAACACGCCCGCCGCCAGCGGAATGCACACGATGTTGTAAAGAAACGCCCAGAACAGGTTTTCCCGGATGATCCGCATGGTGGCGCGGGAAAGTTCCACGGCTGATGCCGCATCCCGCAGGTCATGCCGCATCAGGACGATGTCGGCGGACTCCATGGCGGCGTCGGTGCCGGAGCCCATGGCGATCCCTAGCTCGGCCTGGGCCAGGGCTGGCGCGTCGTTGATCCCGTCGCCCGCCATGGCGGTGCGGAATCCCTGAGACTGATATTCCTTGACGGCGGATGCCTTGTCGGCGGGGAGCAGCCCCGCGCGGAAGCCGTCGAGCTGGAGCTGGCGGGAAACCGTTTCCGCGCTGGTCCGTGCGTCGCCGGTGAGCATGACGGCTTTGATTCCGAGCTCGTGAATCCGCTTGACGGCGTCGGGCGCCGATTCCTTGATCCGGTCCGCAAAGACGAATGCGCCTTCGAGCCGGGAATCCGCCGAGGCAAAGATGACGGGCCCCGGCTGGGCGATTTCAATCTTGCCGAGACTGATGTTGTTTTCCATCATGAACCGCGCGTTTCCGAGGAGCATTTTCTTTCCGCCGAGGGAACAGGTCATGCCGCGTCCCGGAACGATATGGAAGTCTTCTGGTTCATCGAGCGTGATGTTGCGTTTTTTCGCTTCGGAAACGAGGGCTTTCGCCAGCGGATGTTCGGAATGCTGTTCGGCGGAGGCGGCCTGCTTCAGCAGGGAATCGGCCGTGAAGGCGGAGCCGTTGGCAAAGATGACCGAGGCGACTTCAGGCGCGCCGACGGTGAGCGTTCCCGTCTTGTCGAAGAACATGACCTGGGTCTTTGCCGCCGTCTCGACCGCGGCTCCGTTCCGGATCAGGATTCCGAGCGAGGCGCCGCGTCCGATTCCGGCGATCAGCGCGATGGGCGTGGCCAGCCCCAGCGCGCACGGGCACGCGATCACCAGCACGGCCAGCGTGAATTCCAGCGAGCGCGCAAACGTTGCACCCGCGGCAAAGAACCAGATCCCGAAGGTGAGCGCCGCGGCGGCGATCACAAACCACACGAACCAGCCGGAAACGGTGTCCGCCAGACGCGCGATCGGAGGGCGCGACCCCTGCGCCGAACGCACCATGTCGATGATCTTCGCGAGAGTCGTGTCGGCTCCGACGTGTTTTGCCTCGAAAAGGAAGGTGCCGTCGCGGTTGATGGAACCGCCCGTGACGAACGAGCCGGGCGATTTTTCCACGGGCATGGGCTCGCCGGTCAGCATGGATTCGTCCACGGTGCTCAGTCCCTGCGAGATTATGCCGTCGGCGGGGATCCGTTCGCCGGGCTTTACGCGGAGGATTTCCCCGGGCTTCAGGTCGGAGAGCGGGATTTCGACTTCCTTTCCGCCGCGGACGGCCGTGGCGGTCTTCGGGGAAAGCTTCATGAGTTCGCGGATGGCGCCGGAGGCTTTCCCGCGCGAACGGGCCTCCAGGTATTTCCCGAGCATGATGAGCGCCACGATCATGCCGGCGGTGTCGAAGTAGAGATGTTCCGGACGGCCGCAGGCCAGCAGATACACGCTGTAGACCACGGCCGCGCCTGTGCCGAGCGCGATCAGGGAATCCATGTTCGGCGAAAGTTTCGCCAGAGTCCGGAATCCGTAAAGATAGAACGTGTATCCGGCGGCGAGGACCGGGAGCAGAAGCAGGATCTGGACTGCCGCGTTCCACCACGGCGAAATGTCGGGATAGGGCAGTCCCAGCATCCGGTGCATGGCGGCATAGGCGAGCAGGGCGGCGAAGACGAGCGCCGTGAAGAAGCGCAGCGTTTCGGATCCGGAGCTTTCGGAATCGCCTTCCGGTTTCTGCGGGGTCAGTTCGGAGCCGCCGTATCCGGCATTGCGGACTGCGGCGAGAATCTGTTCCGTTCCGGCCTTCGATTCGTCGGCCGTGACGGTCATGCGGTGCGTGGCGATGTTCACATAGCATTCGCGGACTCCGTCGAGTTTCGAGACTTTCCTTGTGACGGCGGCGGCGCAGGACGCGCAGTGCATTCCTGTAATTGCGAATTCCGATTTCTTCATCTTCCATTTCCCCCTGTAATTAAAGAAAGGTCAGTTTTCGAGCAGTTCGGAAACGGTTTTTCCGAGCCGTTCAAGCGTGACCGGTTTCAGCAGGACTGCATCGAACTGCTTCCGCTGATCATCGGGGAGGTCGGCGTTTGCGGTGATGGCCGCGATCTTGATTTTCGGATATGATTTCCGGATTTCCGCGGCGAGTGCGGTTCCGTTCATGCCTGGCATCCAGAGGTCGGTGAATACGAAGTCGAACGGCTTTTCCCGGAGGACCCTGAGCGCGTCTTCGCCCGATGCTGCCGTTTCGGCTGTGATCCCGCAGCGTCCGCAGAGAGCCAGAAAGACCCGGAGGTTCATGGCGACGTCGTCGACGGCAAGGACGCGGAGTCCCGAAGGCAGGGCCGCCGTCCTGTCCCGCGGAACGGTTCCTGCGGCTTCTGCGGCTTCTGGAATGTTTTTCAGGGCGAGGGTGAAGACGGAGCCTTTCCCCGGCGTGCTTTCCAGCGTGACGGAGCCGCCCATGCATTCGGCCAGGCGCCGGCAGATGGGGAGCCCGAGTCCGGTGCCGTGATGCTTCGAGGAATCGCGGACGGGGTCCTGCTGGACAAAGGGTTCGAATACGGACTGCTGGAATTCCTTTGCGATTCCGATTCCGGTGTCGGCCACGGAAATCGTGAAGTTTCCTGCGGAATAGGCCGCCCTTACGACGATTCCGCCCACCCGCGTGAATTTGACGGCATTTCCGATCAGGTTGAAGAGAATCTGGCGGAGCCTGAGTTCGTCGAGCATCAGCACCGGCATGTCCGGCGGCATTTCGAAGCGGAGCGTGATCCCGGCGCTTTCGGCCGGTGTCTTGAAGAGGGCGGCCATTTCATCGAAGAGAATGCCGACGCGGAGGGGCGCCGGAACGATTTTCATGCGTCCGGCTTCAAGCTTGGTCAGGTCGAGGATGTCATTGATGAGGGCGAG
>CAZHPP010000286.1:0-5689 GCA_964534535.1 uncultured Victivallales bacterium
GGCCGGAGCCGATCATGTCGAAGCCGCCGGTGTTGCGGTAGGAATCCATGAATTCGCTCGTGATCTCAACGTATTTGTTGTCCACGAGTCCGCCGGGACCGCCCTTGAATCCGTAAAGTCTGGACTTGGGGCTGATGCTCTTGAGTCCGTCGAAGATTCCGGCGATCACGTTGTGTCCGCCGGGGGCCTGTCCGCCGGAAAGAATCACGGCCACGTTCAGGGGCTTTCCGGCGGCCGTTTTGGAAGCGCCGGTGAACTTGAGAACGGGCATGTTGCTGGTGGTCGGGAAAAGCTTTTCAATCTTTTCGGCGTCGCCGATCGCGGCGAGCTTTTCGCCCTCTTTGCAGACGACTTTCGCGCCCTTGCGGAGCGCGGCCGGAAGTTTGGGCTGATACGAATATCTGGCCTTCTGAAGTGGTGAAACCGTGATTCCCATGCTGTTTTCTCCTGATTGAACTGTTATTGATTCGGGATTCTTTTCCAACATCCGTGTAAGATACTTCACATTTGACGTTTTGGCAAGTCCGGAATCTTATTTTTTCCGTACCGTCCGCGGCGGGGACATTCTTTGTCCGGTCCGGAAAGTAGGTTATCCGGCAAACAGGGAGAAACCGCCTATGGACCCCATTGATGAAGTCCCGATGCCCAGTCCGGCATACGAATCCGCAAAAATGAAACTCCGCAGTCTGAAGGACGAATACGCATCCCGGCTCGCGCACTATGTCGAGCTGAACGAAACCGCGCGCCGGAATCTCGAAACGGAATACATGATGACCGTCGGACGGAAGGAATACAAACTGTTCTCCAGCCGACTGGAAATCCGCATGATCCGGGAGGAGATCGCCATGCGCCTTGCGTCCGCCAACCGGGGGAAGCCTCTTTCCATCCAGGAGGCGGAACAGATTCTGAAGGTGAAGTTCGCCTCCTACCGGGAAGAACTCGCCGCCCGGAAAAAGATGGCGGAAGATGCGGAAAAGCTTTTCGAGTCGGAAAAGCTTTCACTCGAGGAGACCGCAGCCGTCAAGAAAATCTATCTTGAACTGGTGAAGAAACTGCATCCGGACGTGAATCCGGACCTGCCTCCGCAGGCAAAAGCGCTCTGGAACCGCATCCAGGAGGCTTACCACGATTCCGACTGGAAGGAACTTTATCTGCTTTCGGACATGGCTGACGACCTTCTCGCGGGAAAGGCGGTCCTCCCCGAAGCCGCCGGCTCCATGGATTTTCTGGAAAAGGAAATCGCCCGGATTTCCGGGAAGCTGAAAACTCTGGAGACTCAGATCGAACACATGCTGGCCGGACCGCCTTTCACGTTCCGCGATCTGCTGAACGATCCCGATGCCGTCCGCGAAAAACGCGAAAAACTTGATCAGCAGATCGAACTCTGCGAATTGAAGAAGAAAGAACTTCAGTCCGTTCTGGACACTCTGCGGAGAGGTGCAAGATGAGCACAGAATCCGGTACGTCAATGGTTCCCGCTGAAGACTGGAAGAAATTGGTCTGTCTTGTCGGCGCCGACAAGATTCCCATGCCCTCTTCTCCGGAGATTTTCCTGCTTGAGTGCCATGTCGCCGGGACCATGCATGTGGAGGAAATCTTCCGGAAGACGGAACAGCTCGGGCCCGGTTCCGCGCTCGCCCTGCTCCGCGAACCGGAAAATCCGTACGACAGGAAGGCCATTCTGGTGCTGACTCCGGAAGGCGACAAGATCGGCTACATTCCGCGGACGGAGAACAATATTCTTTCCCGGCTGATGGATGCCGGGAAGCTCCTGTTCGCGCGCGTGGAGGAAAAATACGACCAGGAGGAATGGGTGGACCTCGAAATCAGGGTCTATCTGCGGGACCTTTGACAGATTCGGCTTGATTTTCCGGTTTCCGATGATACAATATCCGGGAATCAATCACCAGGAAATCAAGGGAAAATCATGATCTGCGTCAAGATGCACGGCGGACTCGGCAACCAGATGTTCCTTTATGCCGCGGCGAAAGGCCTCGGCGAACGCCTGAATACGGAACCGTTCTTCGACCTTTCGGACTATCCGGCAAACGAATCGTCCGTCCGGGGAGAATCCAGCCCGTTCCGGTCCCATTTTGAGCTCGAACATGTGTTTCCGATCCGGCTGAACCGCGCCTCTCCGGAACTCTGTTCCCGCTATCCGGACGGCTCTCGCCGGCTCCGCTGGGGACGCTACCTCGGCGCGGTTCTGCCGCATCTCCGGCACGAAGTCCTGATCTCCGACGCCTTCCGCTGGAAAATTTCCGTCGACCGCACCGAAGACTTTCTGCGGCTCAGACCGGACCAGGACATCTTCCTCGACGGTTTCTTCCAGGGCTGGCGCTATGTGGAGCCCGCCCGCCAGACCGTTCTCCGCGACTTTGCATTTTCCGAACCCGAAGATTCGAAAAACAGGGAATTCCTCCGGGAGCTCCGATCCGACGGCCACTTTGTTTCCGTGCATGTGCGCCGCGGTGACTTTCTCAGCAATGAAGGTCCCAGGATGATTTCACCGATCGAATACTACGAGCATGCGCTGAAGGTCATCCGCGAACGCGTGGATTCCCCCAAGTTCGCCGTCTTTTCCGACGACATCGGCTGGTGCCGGGACAATCTGAAAATTCCCGATGCCGTTTTCGTCGACTGGAATCATGGCATGACTTCATTCCGGGACATGCAGCTGATTGCCGCATGTTCCCACCACATCGCCAGCAATTCCACATTTTCGTGGTGGGGCGCATATCTCGGACGCAATCCCGCAAAAGTCATCTGCATCACCAACCGCTGGTTTCCGCACAACCGTTCCGACCATGCAAAAATCTGGGCCCCGCCCGACTGGATCGTCCTCGACTGACTTTCCGCTTGACTTTTCCCGGAACCGTGGTAAGATATTCTCCATGCATTCGAAACCTGGGAGGTCTTTGACATGATCCACTGCGATGCCGCCGTCACCGTCGACGGAAATCTTCACGAGAAACGCATTCTTCCGAGTCCCTTTGCCGGAAGCTGGTATCCGGCCTCCCCGGCCGAGCTGAAGAAACTCTTCGGCGAATGGTTCGCCGCCGCGCCCGAACCGCCGAAAAAGACGCCGGCAGCCATTCTCCTTCCCCACGCAGGATACGTCTATTCCGGAAAGACGGCCGCGGCCGCAGCCGCATGCGTGCTCGGAAAAAAATATTCGCGCGTGGTCATCCTTGCGCCCTCTCACCGCGTCTACATGCGGAACAAGCTCTGCATTCCGAAGGCCGATGCCGTTTCAACCCCGCTCGGCTCGGTCGAAATCGACCGCTCCGCAGCCGACCTTCTGGCAAAGAATCCGTTCGTCGTCTCCGACGATTCCGTCCACTTGAACGAACACAGCGCCCAGCTCGAAATCCCGTTCCTGCAGTATGCGCTCCAGCCCGGATTCAAGGTCCTGCCCGTCATCTACGGCGTCTTCGAAAAACGCGAACTCGCCGAGGCCGCCGAGATCCTTTCCGTGCTCTTCGAACCCGGAACGCTCGTCGTGGTCAGTTCCGACTTCACGCACTACGGCCCCAATTACGATTACGTCCCGTTCAAAAAGGAAATCCGCGAAAATCTGCGGAAACTCGACCTCGGCGCATTCGCCCTCATCGAGAAAAAAGACGCTTCCGGATTCGGGAGCTACATCGATTCGACCGGCGCCACGATCTGCGGCGCAACCGGAATCGAAATGCTTCTGCGGACCCTCCCCTCCAATGCGGAGTGCATCATGCGCGGCTATGCCAATTCCTCCGAAATGACCGGGGAAACCGACAATTCCGTCAGCTATCTTTCCGCCGCGTTCTACTGCGAATGGGGCTCGCCCGGAAAGGAGTCCGGGCTCACGGATTCGGACAAGACTCTTCTGCTGAAACTCGCACGCGCTTCGATCGCCCGTCAGCTCGACGGCTCCGCGCCGCTGCCCGACCTTTCCGCGCTCTCCCCCGCCGCAGAACGGAAAATGGGCGCGTTCGTCACGCTCAAGATCAATGGACAGCTCCGCGGGTGCATCGGTGAAATTCTGCCCTACCGCAAGCTCGTGAACGCCGTCCGCGCCCGCGCCGTGGACGCCGCCTTCAGCGATCCCCGCTTCATGCCGCTCCGAAAAGAGGAGCTTTCCAGGATCGACATCGAAATTTCGGCGCTTACGGTGCCGCATGCGGTCGCATCATGGCGGGACATTGTGGTCGGGAAACACGGGATCGTGCTCACGAAGCGCGGACGGAGCGCGGTATTCCTTCCGCAAGTCGCGCCCGAACAGGGCTGGGGAATCGAAGAAACCCTCACGAATCTTTCGCTGAAGGCCGGGCTCGGTCCCGACGACTGGCGCGAAGGCGCATCCTTCGAAGTCTTCGAGGCGATCGTGTTCGGGGAAAAATGAATTATCCCGCCACGAAATGCAAGACATCTGCAAAACACCCCACATCATACGTCTGTGTACGTGAAAGTAAAGAACGTGACAGTTTAATGGAACGACACATGCTGGATTTCGCCCTGAAGGGGCGAAGGAATGCAGCCGGGGGCTTCCAAAGCCCCCGGTTCCGATATGAACGAAGTTCCTCCGCGGAGCCCGAAGGGCGACCTGCGTCCCGAAGGGACTGAAGCCGTTCCAAATTCAGAACGACCAGATAAATCATCGTTTTCCGGACCCCCTTCAGGGTTCGGATGGACAGACAACCAATTCCGGGGGTTACGCTTCGCTCACCCCCGGCTGTACTCCTTCACCCTTCCAGGGTGAAAACGATAAGCCCGCATGAAAAGACTAAGAATTGGAAGCCACCCCAGAAATCGAAGTGTTACTCCAATAAGGATTGACCGTCCCTTTTCAGAGACCGGCTCCGGCAAGCCAGCCGGAAATGAACGCGGCAGCGAACTCGACCCGCAGGATATGCGCGCCGAACCCGGCCTGAATGAATCCGTTCTTCGCAAAGGCTTCCGTTTCCGAAGGCAGAAACCCGCCCTCCGGACCGACCGCAAGCAGAATCTGTTTCCCTTTCAGGTCGAACTTCCGGAGCGGCGAGGGATGCGCCAGAATCTTCACATGTTCCGGAAACGCCGTGCCGCCGTATTCCAGGAATTCATGGAAGGTCCGGAAAAATTTCAGTTCCGGAGCCCGGGTGTCCACGCCCTGCTCCAGCCCGAGCGCGATCTCCTCCGCCAGATTTTCCGGATCCAGGACTTCGCTGTTCCAGTAGCTTTTTTCCACCCGCGCCGACTGGAAGAAAAGGATTTTCCGGATTCCGGAGGAAACGGCGAAATGCAGGACCTTCTTGAAGCTCTGCGGACGCGGCAGCGCAACCGCCAGCGCCAGCGGGAGCGGCTCCGGAGGCGGAGTCCCGGAAACAATGAAGTCCCGCACGGCGACTTCGCCGCGCGAGACTTTTTCAAGCAGGACCGTGCCGATTTCGCCGTTCAGGATTCCCGCCCGGATCCGGTCGCCCGGCTTCGCGCGGAGAACGCACGCGATATGCTGCGCGCGCTCTCCCGAAACCAGAACCCTCCCGTCCGCGGGAAGCGGCTCCTTCAGCAGCAGGAGATTCACCGGCAGATCACCAGGTGACCGAGCCGCCGGAAGCCGCGTGCTTGCGCAGGACGTCGCGGCGGATCTTTCCGGAAATGGTCTTGGGCAGTTCCGCCGCGTGCTTGCGCAGGACGTCGCGGCGGATCTTTCCGGAAATGGTCTTGGGCA
>CAZHPP010000287.1:0-5661 GCA_964534535.1 uncultured Victivallales bacterium
TTTTTTATCCTTCAGGAATGTTCCCGTTCAGAATTTCAGGACGACCTTCCCCTTCCGTCCGGAAACCGTGACCGTCTCCGATGAGGGATCGTAAGTTCCGCCTTCGCAGGAAACCGCCCTGCGGCCTTCGGGATGCGGCAGACGAATGCGGACCGATTCCGGCGCGCGTTCGGACTCAAATTCGCAGACGATCTGTTCCCCGTGCGCTTCGGCCTTCGCGTTCAGCTTTCCGAAATGCGTGTGCACGTTTTCGAGCACGATCGACTTCCCTTCTTCCAGCCAGCGCCGCGGAACGCATCGGAAGAGATCAAGTGAATTGCCGTCCTCCACGAACAGCATCCAGCGCGTCTGCATCAGGAACCACGCCTCTTCGTGCGTCTTATGCTCGCTCACGTTGAAATAATGCTCCCAGAAGGTGAGGCTCTGCCGGTCCTGCAGGGCAGTCATCTGGTTGTAGTACGTCTTGAGGAAGAGTTTGACTTCGCCGCGCATCAGATGCGCATAGTCGTGACGGCAGTAGTAGGGCTGGCTGATCGCGGCATTTTCCCGCGTGACAGGGTGCTGGTTCGCCTTCAGCATCAGCGTAATGGCCTCGTCCATGGGGTCGAAGACCTCGCTGACGGCCAGATAGAGCGGCCCCGTGAGCGAACTGCGCGCCGAGAAGCACCCGTGCGAAAACCATTCGCCGCCGTCAACATAATATGACGTGCTCCCGACATACTCGACCCAGGATGGGAGTTCCGGACTCCAGGAACCGTCTCCGCGCGGAAGCAGCGGGGCACGGGCCTGCGCATAGGCGACCGAATGCACGATGTCCTTCCGGTAGAGTTCGACCTCCTTCCGGAGCTTTTCCGCATAGACCGGATCCGTGTCGGCGAGCACGAGCGCCATGCGCTTGAGGCCGATATAAGTCCCGGCGTTCAGAAAGAACGAATGATAATAATCCTCGGGGTCGGCGACCTTTCCGGAAAGCAGGCCGTAACAGCCGTTCCGGCGGAATTCCTCCGTCTTGTTCTTTTCCCGCCATCTCAGCAGAAAATCACAGGATCTGACAAGCTTCGGCGTGACCTTCCGGAGCCATGCAAGATCGTGCGTATAGAGATAATGTTCGCCGGCGCTCCACAGGAATGCGCCCGTCTCGCTCTGATAGTTGAAATAGCAGTTGATGAAGCCGTCCCCTCGCTGGCGTTCGAGGAACACTCCGCAGCAGCGCCGTGCGATGTCATGAAGGCCCATGGAATCGTAGAACTGGATCATCGGCGCGCTCTCGGTGCCGATGGGGGCGTACCAGCCCACGCACGGAAGCAGCGGAGTCTCCCCCGAAGTCTTCCCGAGCGTGTTGATCTCCAGATGCAGGAGTCCGGCCCGGATGCGGTCATCGATGGCCTTTTCCGGGACATGGATCTTTGCGGCCGTGTCCAGGCGGGAATGCCAGAACTTCCGCGCCGCCGCAAGGTGGGAATCATAATCAAGCCTGAAGATTTTTTTCGCACGCGCCGCGTCGACGGGAGTGTGAAATGCAATGATTTCGAAGACGGCCTTTCCGCCGGGCGGGACGAGCACGGCGGTTTCGGATTCCTTCAGGGGAGCGCCGTTCAGACGGGAGACGGCAAGCGCCTTTCCATCGTAATATGCACTGCTGGAAATGCCGTTTTCAAATTTGTTTTCGACCGCCTCAGAATGGGGCGCCTTGAACCAGGCATAGGCCGGCATGGCCGAAACGTTCGCGGCCTCGACCCGCACCACGCAGAGCATCAGGTCCTCCATGCTGTGCCTGAGATAGTTTTTCCCCCATTCCGCCTTCTCTTCCGGAGTGGTGTTGTTGAGCCCGGCATGCATGAGCGCCTCGCGCCAGTCGGTGCCCCTGACGCTTTTCTCGGAAACGGGACCGCTTTCGAGCGTGGCAAACGCCGTGATGTCGTAACGGACGGTCTGTTCGTCCTGAGAGGCGTGATAGATCGGAAGACAGCCTTCGTCGAGGCTCCGGGAAAGTTTCGGGGCGCAGTGCGCGCCCGGCCCGATCTCGAACAGAAGCGTGTCAAGGTGATCCTGGCCGTTTTTCAGCTTGACGATGCGTGCACGCGAATGGTCGTAAGCCAGAATCTTTCCGTAGTATTGGAAATCGTGTCCGCCGACCTGACAGACGCTCTGCGGAGCGATATGGAACATGCGCGCGTCGCCGCCGAGGCCGAGCCACACGGGACACAGCTGGTCGCGGTTTCGGACGCATGCCGCTTCGTAGGTCTCTTCCGGTTCGGCGTTCATGCGGTCGAAGTCGGAAACCAGCCCCTTCGATTCGATGTCGAAGACGGTCTGCGCGTAGGTGCGGGGATCATCCGCGGGAAGGACGGCCGCGGCGAATTCGCGGCTCCACACGGGGCATTCCTTCGAAACGTCCCGGGCGAGAAATGTGAAGGGATTCTTTTCCCGGAGAACGGAAACGACGGTCGGTCTTGAACCGATTTCCAGATTCGCATCGGAAACTTCGACCGTCAGCTCCGTTTCATTTTTGAATTTCGGCGGACTCGAAAGTCTGCCGTACTTGACTTCGAGCGTGCCGGAAGATTTTTCCGCGAACAGAATTCTGGCTTTGAACATGGAAGGATTCCTTTCCTTAATTGTCTTGTGGGAATTTAATGTTCTTTCACAGAATTGAAATTGATTTTCCGGCAATATGAATATATAATATGGCAAAATAGGAGAAATGCAGATGAACAGCGCCGACTTTTTCATGTATCTGCCGGAGGAAAAGCAGTTCACCCCCGGCGCCCGCTATCTGGCACGGGGACGCCGGATGCCGTACAACGGCGAATACACGCACCCGCACTGGGTTCTGGACTATGCGTACGAAGGCGGCGGGAAAGTGAACGTGAACGGAGGCGGATTCCGGGGGCGGAAGCCCGGCGAAGCGCATCTGTATCCGCCCGGAACGCATTACATTGAAAACTCGGATTCCCTGCCGCGGCGTCCGTTCGACGTTGCGTTCATCGTGTTTTCCGGGGGACGCGAGCTCGGGCTGGAACCGCTCACGGCGAATCCGGCCGGATTCGCGGCGATCGACGACCCTGACTCCAGGCTGGCCGCCCTGTTTGACCGCGTCGGAGCGGACTGCCGCGCAGCCGGTCCGGACGCCTGGATGGCAGCCAACATGTTCTTATACGAAACGGCAATCCTGCTGAAATCGCTTTCCGCCGGACGGACGTCATGGCGGAAGCGGCTCAGGCCGAATCTTCCGGGAACTTCCCCGGAACTCTGGGCGGAATCCGTCCGTGCGCATCTGCAGGCCGCGCTGAACGGGCCGGTCTCGCTCGAAAAACTGGCGGAGAACATGCACTGCAGCGTTTCGACCCTCACGCATGAATATCGCGCGGTCTCGGGCGAAACGGTCTGGAAAGCCCTGCTCCGTCTGCGCGTGGAGGCGGCGAAGGCGCTGCTCCCCGGAGGGAGGCCTCTGACCGAAATTGCGCGCATGACCGGATTCAGCAGCGAATTCCATCTGTCGCGCGTATTCCGACGGATGACGGGTCTGCCGCCGCGCGGCAAAGCCCGGAAATGATTTCCGTGCTCAGAGTTTCCGCAGAAGATTCAGAATCTTTTCCTTCGTGACCGGCTTCAGCAGGACTTCGTCAAAATTCTGCGTGGAAAAATTGTTCTTCACGTCGGCATCGGCCGTCACGGCAACAAGTCTGACGCCTTTGAACTTCCGGTCGGCGCGAATTCTCTGGGCCAGTTCGGCGCCGTCGATTCCGGGCATCCAGAGATCGGTGAGAATGAGGTCGACGGAGTGTTTCTTCAGAAGTTCGAGCGCCTCGGCGCCGGATTCGGCCACAACGATTTCCCCCGCGCCGCATTTTTCGCAGATGGCCTTCATGACGGCCAGGTTCATCTTCACGTCGTCGACGATCATCATGGGATGTTTTGCCGGCACTCCGGAAAGGACGGACTGCGGAGCAGGTTCCGCGCCTTTGCTTTCCGTGGTTCCGACTCTGCGCAGGACCACGCGGAAGGTGCTCCCTTTCCCGAGCTCGCTTTCCAGCTGGATTTCCCCGTTCATGATTTCAGCCATGCGCTTGCAGATGGAAAGGCCCAGTCCGGTGCCTTTGTTTTCGGCGGCGGTCCCGCGCATCTGCGTGAGCTGGACGAACGGCTCCATGACCTTGGACTGGTCCTCCTTCGCGATTCCCTTTCCGGTATCGCAGACGGCGAAGCGGAACGTTCCGGTCCGGGGATTCCCGGAGTCCGGTTCGAAGTCGGCACGGAGCACGATTGATCCGGAAACCGTGAACTTCACGGCGTTGCCGATCAGGTTGAAGAGAATCTGGCGGATGCGCTGGACGTCAAGCATGAGGAGCGGCATCGGGGCGATCTCGCATCGGAGTTCGACTTCCGGCTTCTTGATGCTGGAAAAAATCTGCATGGACGTTTTGGCAAGTCTGCCGAAATCGCACGGCTCGACCACGACCTTCATCTGACCGGCGGCCAGCTTGGAAAGGTCGAGAACGTCGGAAATCAGCTGCAGAAGCGCCTTTCCGCTGTAGGCGATGGAGTCCAGATATTCTTTGGATTCTTTCTGACTGACGTCGCCGCCCTGCAGGAGTTCGGTAAAGCCGAGGAGCGCATTGAGGGGAGTCCGGATTTCGTGGCTGACCGTGGAAAGGAAGAAACTTTTGGCGCGTTCCGCGGCGCGGGAGCCTTCCAGGGCCTTTTCGAGCTGGGCCCGCTTTTCGTACTCTCCGGTCACGTCGCGGAAGATCAGCACGCACCCGAGAACATTGCCGCTGTTGTCGGTGACGGGAGAAGCGCTGTTGGCGAGATGGCGCGAACCGCCGTCGAACCGGACCAGGTCGATGTGGTTGGAAAGCTCGACTGCCTTCTTTTCATGGAACGCCCGTTCCGTCGGCGGCGGGACGTCCTTCCCGGTCAGATAGTTGCGGATCCGGTATTTTTCCGCCAGCGGATGTCCGACGAGTTCCGCCGGACTCTGGGCAAGCAGTTTTGCGGCGATATGGTTCACCATGACGATGTCCTGCTTCACGTCGACGACGATGACACCGTCGGTCATGGACTCGATGGTCTGGCGGAAACGGTTGGATTCGTTCTGGGCGGCTTCCCGCATGATCTCCGCCTCGTTCTTGGCCTGGACAAGGCTTTCATTCAGGCGCAGCAGACGGCCCCGCATCAGGATCAGCAGAACAATGACGGCGGAAAGCGCCAGGATGATCAGCATTCCGACCGACAGGACGGTTCCGTTCGTTTCCCAGAAGGTCGGCGGCCGCGCAATCCACAGAGTGTCCGCCGGAAGATCCGACTCCGGCAGATCCAGCGCGGCGAACTGCGGATAATTGACAATGCAGACGGGGCTGACCGTGATGTCTGGGATCCGGGAAACGTCGGAGGAATCAAGGATCTGCCGCGTAAAATCCGCCATGCGGTTCGCAAAAACATCGTTCGGGAAGGAGTATCCGCCGGCGCACCCGCTCTGGATGTCCGTGTAAATCGTGGAAAAGAACTCCATGTTTTCGCGGGGAACGGCACGCTGGAGCTGACTGACAAAGTGGCTGAAGGAGATGATGCTTCCCGTGGAACTGTCAAGAATCAGCCCGTCGGCGATGACAAGTTTCATGCCGGGAGTCAGCCGGATCTCCCCCGCCAGCGCGGCAA
>CAZHPP010000288.1:0-5658 GCA_964534535.1 uncultured Victivallales bacterium
GGTCGATTTCTGCGTGCTCGCGGGGATCACCGAAATCAGAATCATCCTGGAAGAATCCGACAACCGCGTCACGGAATGCTTTTCAAACGGCGCACTCTGGAACCGCCACATCACTTACGGATTCATGCGCGCCGGCGACACGGCGGAGCAGATCATCCGGCACAATGCCGGGTTCATCGCCGGAGACTCCCTGCTTCTGTTCAACGGCATTTTCTGGCTGAGCTACGACAAGCGCAAGCCGTGCATTCTGCCCGCGGATCCGGGGGCAGCCTTCCGGAGACTGACCCCCGGCGGCTGCGGCATGCGGATCATCGGCCGCCATGTAATTGAGCGCTTCTGCAGCTCCTCCGAAGAAAAAATCGGATATTCCGAACCGCTGGAAGACCTTCCCGGAATCGCCGAATTCAACTCCGTCAAACTCCTTTTCACCTACGGCATGGCGCTGACCTACGGAAAATTCTGCCAGTACGATCTCCCCGGCTACAGCTCCTCTGACAATGTCCGGATCGGACGGAATGTGGTCATGCCCCGTTCCTGTGAAGTCTTCGACCCCGTCATGCTCGGAAACTCCGTCCAGCTCGGACGCGATACGCTGATCGGCCCCGGCGTCATCATCGGCGACAACGTGATCGTGGACAACGGCACAGAGATCATGAACTCCATCATCTTCGGCGACGCCTATATCGGCACGAATCTGGAAATCAAGGGGAAAATCTTTTACAAGAACATCATCATCGACCCGGAAAGCGGCGTCCGCGTGACGCTGGAAGACGCCCTGCTCACCTCCTCGCTTTCGGAATGCGAGAAGGAGCACTGCCCGTTCCTGCAGAAAATCTGCGCCCTGTTCCTTTTCCTGATCTGGCTGATTCCATTTCTGCTGCTCCGCCCCTTTCCCCGCGCAGACAGGAAAAATGTGAAATTCCTGCTTGCCGGAGAAGATTCTGTTCAGGTCCCGCTCGTACGGTATTCCGCATCCGGAACGCTGGGGGTTCTCTTCCTGCGGATGAGTCTGGACCGTTTTCAGCTCCTGCGTCATGTCCTCTGCGGAAGAATGCGCCTGATCGGGAATCCGCTTTTTGAAGATACGCCGGTCAACCGCGCCCAGCGGAAGGCCCTTCCCGGCTATTTTCCCGGCGTGTTTTCCTATTCCGAGTCGCTGGAACACGAAAACAGCGGTATTTTCCGCGACATCGACGAACTTTACTATATTCACCATGCCTGTTTCCGTCTGAACGTTCAGATTCTCCGCAAGAGTCTTCTCAGGAATCTGATGAAACAGAAAACGGCATTCAATTCAAAAGGGAAATAAATCATGATTCTGGGCGATGACAGGAACAGCGATGCATCGGCCCCTGAAAAAACGCCTGACGGCGAATCCGGGGATACGGTTCAGTTTTATGTGCTGTGGCGCGATATTTTCAAATTCGACATGCGCTTCTGGTTCTGGGCCATTGCACGCCGATGGCTCCTGATCGTCATCACGACGGTTTTCTGCGCCGTGCTCGCTCTGGTCTTCCGCATCGTGACGGCGCCAAGACTTTACACCGCCACATGCGCAATGGTCCGTCAGGAAATCTCCACCTACAACCAGAAGGAAATCCCGGCCGGATACACGTTCCCCGGCATGAACGTCGTGCTGAGCATGATGGTTTCCAGAAAATGCGGAGACAAGGCAGTCAGCGCACTCAATCTGAACTGGGCGGACCAGAAAGCATACAAGTCGCTGAATGTCGAACCGGCCGCAAAGCACTCCAACTACATCCTGATTTCCGCCACCACGACCAGCCCGAGCCTTTCCGCCCGCTACGCCAACAAGATCGCCGAGGTCTTCGTCGACCAGTATACCGAATTCATCAACGACTACATGCACGATTCCCTGAACGGGATCCGGCGGAACCAGGCCCAGCTGAAAAACGAAATCGATGCCCTGCAGATCGAACTGAAAAAACTCTGCGAGGTCAACCAGATCTTTTCATTCGACGTCGAAATGGCCACCATCGGTCAGCGGATTATCCTGGAGGAGGACCGCTACAACACCGCCACCTCGAAACTCACAGCCCTGAAGACCCGGCAGATCGACCTCAAGGCCCAGCTGGGTTCCACGCCTCCCCGTATTGAGTCCTATGTCGAGACCGGAGTGACCCGCGAACAGGAAATTCAGGAAGCGGAAGTCCTGCTCGCCGAACTCCGCAAAAAATTCACGGACCAGAGCGCCGAAGTCCGAAACCAGCTTGACAAGCTGGCTGTTCTCCGTTCCGCCCCGCCCAAGAACGCCACGACCCGCCACGGGGAATCCATCAACCCGGCTTATTCCAGGCTCGAAACCGAAATTTTCAACAATCAGGGCGAAATCAACAGCACCAGCACCTCGGTCGACAGCAGCCGCAAGCAGATCGAAAACCTGAAGATCCGCCGCGACGTCCTCAACGCCCAGGCTCCAGCATTCAATGCGCTCACCGAAAAGATCAAGCTCAAGAAAGACGCCTTCAATGAGCTCGAAACCAAGGGAAAAAGCCTGGACATGTTCATTTCTCGCAGATTCTCCGACATCACAATCCACGAAACCGCCCAGCCGCCTTCCTTCTCCAACCCCACAAAGCGTCCCCTCTTCACACTCGGCGGAGCGATCTTCGGACTCTTTGCCGCACTTCTCGCCGTGCTGGCCAGGGAAGCTCTCATCTTCACCGTCCGTTCCAAGATCGACCTCGAGCAGTCCCTGCATCTGCCCGCCATCGGAATGATCCCCGAACTGCATCCCGAATACCGCAACGATTATTACAGCGCCATGCACGCATTCAACAGCGCATACACCGATCACCTGAAACGGCATCCGGGCTCCGGAAAAGCGCTGGTCGCCATGGCTCCCGTCGGTTCGCTCGAAGGCTTCCAGACCGTGCTGGATGAACTCTTTGAAATTGCCTCCATCAACAGCATCTCCTACGTCCGGATCCGTCCGGCACCAGAAGATCTTTCCGCCAGCACCCCCCTCGTCAACGACTATATCTACTGCATTTCAGACACCATTCCGAAGCCGAAGAACAACCAGCTGTACTTCAAGCTCGACGACATGGCATTCATGGCGCCGCCTTCCATTGACCGGCTCCGCAGTTTCGTGGAAGGAATCCAGGACTGCCAGATCGTCATGTGGGAACTCTTCCCCTTCGACGAGAACTCGCAGCTCTACGCAGACATCTGCCGGATGGCGGACATGACCATTCTGCCGCTCCACTACAACTCCAACTCGAAATGGTATATCGCCCGGATTCTGAAACTGCTCCGCCGCACCTGCAGCAAGGGAACGCTGTTCGGACTCCTCTATGCCATCGACAACAAAGTCTACCGGAGACTCAACCAATGATGAAAGCCGTTTTCTTTCATTCCTCCGTCGTGCTGCTCATCCTCTGCGGAGGGTGCGCCCCGCTTCCGTTCGCCCCGATCGCCGTCCCGAACGAATATACCGTCCTTCATCAGACCGAAGAACATCTCGACAGCCAGAGAGATGAGCTCATGAAGCTCCAGATCGTCAAGCAGGAACCTTATGTGATCTGCCCCGGCGACTCCTTCCGGATCCGGGTTTACGGCCATCCAGAGCTCGGAATTGAGGAAGTTTCAGTGACCCCCGACGGCGTCATCAGCATACCGCTCGTGGAACCAGTGTCCATCGGCGGGCTCACCATGACGCAGGCCACCAATCTGCTCACGGAGAAAATTTCCCGCTACATCAGGAATCCTCAGCTCTCACTGATCCCCCTGCATATCTCCGGATACACCTACACCATTCTCGGAAGAGTCAATCAGCCCGGAAGCTACCCGATCGCCGTCGGCAAGACGCGTCTCCTTGACGCCATCGCCGCCGGACACGGATTCTCCATCGGAATCCGCAACGGCGACACAGTCGACCTGGCCGACCTCGACAACGCCTATATCTCCCGCCAGGGAAAGATCCTCCCCGTCAATTTCCAGAAGGCCATCGCCGGCGATCCGCTCCACAACATTCCGCTCTGCCGCGAAGACGTCATCTTCATCCCGTCCTCCATGTCCAGCCAGGTCTGCATCCTGGGTGCGGTCATGCGGCAGTCCTATGTCGGATTCAATGAAAGCCTGACCGCCATGAAGGCGCTCTCCTATGTGGGCGGTCTGCAGGATACCCATGCAAGCGGATTCTTCGTCATCCGCGGCGGAATGAAAAGCCCCACGATCTACAAACTCGACATCGACAAGATGCTCGCGGGAAAGGCCCAGGACTTCCAGCTGGAAGCCAACGACATCCTCTACTTTCCGAACGACATGATCTCCGACTGGAACATCCTTGTCAAGAAGGTCATCCCCACAATCCAGGCTCTGAGCATGATGGCCGGACCGTTCGGAAATCCTTCCTCGTTCTACAACAACAACGACTGACCTGACGAAAGCCGCCGATGGGAAAATTTTTTATATTCCTGACAATTTTCCTGCTCGTAATTCCCGTCTGCACGGCTTTTGCCAAGGCCAGCCCGAAAATCCGTTCCTTTGTCTTTATGGCAATGCTGTTCTCCCTCTTCAAGTTCATCGCCATTCACATCGCCCCGATGCCGTACTGGAGAGGAACGTCCCAGGGGTTCGCATTTACCACATACAACATTCTTTCCGTCATCCTCTTTCTGAGCCTGCTCGGCGATTCCAAATACCGCTTCATCTGGTTCCCGAAGGGAATCCTCCTGTATCTCTTATATTTCTGCTGCGGAATGATTTCCTTCTTCTATACTCCCTTCAAACTCCAGGCCGGATTCGAAATCCTCAAGATGTTCTGGCTGTATCTTTTCTTCGTTGCCGCCTTCAACCACATGCTCCGGACTCGGAATCTCTGGGAACCGATCTATGCTTTCATCGCCGCCATCGCCGTCATTTTCCTCTACGGATTCTATCAGAAGTATGTGATCGGGCGATATCAGATTTCCAGCACCCTTCCCCACCAGAACTGCCTCGCCCTCTTTGCCACGCTCACCGGCTGTCTTTTCCTCGGCGTTCTCATGAACGAAAAATGCTCGCCTTTCCAGAACCTGCTGCTCCTCTTCGGATGCGGGGCAAGCACCCTGCTCATCTTCTATACCTATTCCCGGGGCGGACTCGTCGTCTATGGATTTTCCCTCATACTCACCGTTTTCTGCTCGCTTTTCCTCAATAAAATCAACTCAAAAAAAATGTCCATCATCCTTGTCATGGTCGTCATGGGGACCATCGCCGTTTCCTGGGCTCTGCCGAGAATCATCCTCCGGTTCCTGTATGCGCCGGAGGCCTCCAAACTTACAAGAATCGAACTCGCAAAGTGCGCCATGCGCATCGTCGAGGCTTATCCTTTCGGTACCGGTTTCAACAGCTTTTCAGGGTATTCCGGACCGGACAAGCCCTACAATCAGCTCGATGTCCCGCAGACCAAGGATGGTGACCCCCAAACAGAAGGCGGAATCGTGGAGACAGCATATCTGCTGACCCTGGCCGAAGGCGGATGGCTTACGTTCTTCGCCTATCTGCTGTGGCTCTTCTTCTACTGGTTCCTGGCACTCCGTGAAATGTTCGTGTTCCGACGGCTGCCATGCAGCGGAGTCGCCATCGGGATCTTCGGCGGCTTCACAGGCAATCTGCTCCTCGCCGCGCGTGATGAGTATCTCGCTCTGATGG
>CAZHPP010000289.1:0-5658 GCA_964534535.1 uncultured Victivallales bacterium
GATGCGGGATGCCATGCGGTCGGGATGGAACGCCTCCAGATCCTCGATTTTTTCGCCTACGCCGATGAATTTGACGGGGCGTCCCGTCACGCTGCGGATGGAAAGCGCCGCGCCGCCGCGGGTGTCGCCGTCGAGCTTGGTGAGGATCACGCCCGTGATTCCGAGAGCGTCGTTGAAGTTCTTCGCCACGGAAGCGGCCTGCTGGCCGAGGGCGGAATCGGCCACGAGCAGAATTTCGCCCGGGTTCACGGCGGCCTTCAGGCGGACCAGTTCGTCGATCATCTCCCTGTCGATCTGGAGACGGCCGGCGGTATCGACGATCACATAGTCGAGCCGTTCTGCGGCGGGCTTTGCGATCGCGTTCTTCGAAATGGAGCAGACGTCCTGGCTGTTGCGTTCGGAATAGACTTCGATCCCGGTTTCCTTCCCGAGGATTTCGAGCTGGTCGACAGCAGCCGGACGGTAGACGTCGCACGCGGCGAGAAGCGTCTTGCGGCCCATGCGGCGGAGCATCACGGCGAGTTTGGCGCAGGTGGTGGTCTTGCCGCCGCCGTGGAGTCCGGCCATCAGGACCACGTTGGGCCGGGAATCGGGATTCCAGACGAGCGGGGAATCGGCTTCGCCCAGGAACTTGACGAGCTGGTCGTAGACGATCTTGACGGCCATCTGGCCGGGGGTGACGCTCTTCAGGACGGATTCGCCGAGGCAGCTCGCCTGGACGTCCTGGATGAAGCGCTCGGTCACTTCGCGGTTGACGTCGGCGTCGAGCAGCGCCGTGCGGACGTCGTTCATGGCCTCCGCGATGTTGGCCTGGGAAAGCGAAGCCGCGCCGCGGAGTTTCCGCAGAGCGTCGTGAAGCCGGTCGGTCAGATTCTGGAACATTTTTCAAATTCTCCCGTGAAATCGCGGCGGCGGAGTGATATAGTATGATATGATCCGCGTCCGCAAGATGTCAATCCCGTTAATATGGCATTTTCCGGCGAAAATTCAACCCCGGGAATGGAAAAAATTCATGGAACGCACCGTCGAAACGCACATCGAACCCGAAAACGCCGGGGCGAGACTCGACCTTTTCCTCGCAAAACGCTTCACCTACCGCTCCCGGAACGAATGGCAGACCGCCGTCGCAGAAGGCGAAATCCTGCTGAACGGTGAAAAAACGAAATCCTCCCGGAAGCTCGCGGCGGGGGACGTCATCCGCTTCGTCCCGAAAAACATCGCGGAACCCGAGGTCGACCAAACTTATCGCGTGCTCGCGGAAACGTCCGACTGGATCGCCGTCGACAAGCCGGGAAATCTCCCGTGTCATCCTTCGGGTATCTATTTCGAACACACGCTGTGGCGTCTGCTCTGTGAACGCTGCCGCGCGCCGGTGCACATCATCACTCGGCTCGACCGGGAAACCTCCGGGATCGTGCTCTCCGCAAAGAATCCGGAAGCCGCCGCCGAATTTACAAAAGTCATGATGCATTCGGAGAAAGTCCGCAAGCGCTACCTTGCGCTGGTCCACGGCGTGTTCGGCCGTGAAGTCCGGGCGGAAGGGTTCCTTTCGGACGATCCTGCATCGCCCGTGCGCAAGAAGCGCCGGTTCACTGCGGACCGCCCGGAAGGCGAATGCGAAACCGCAGCCACGCTTCTGAAACCGCTCGAAACAAATGGGACCTTCTCGCTGGTGGAGGCTCTTCCGGAAACGGGACGCCTTCACCAGATCCGGGCGACCCTGTGTTCGCTCGGCTTTCCGGTCGCCGGGGACAAGCTTTACGGGGTCGATCCGATGCTCTATCTGAAATTCGCGGAGGACGCGCTGGACGATTCGGACCGCGCGAAGCTGATTCTGCCGCGGCAGGCGCTCCATGCGTGCGGACTTTCGATTCCGTTCCGCGGGAAAACGCTCGAATTTGCTTCGCCGGAACCGGAATGCTTCCGCGCCCTGCTCCGGAAAAAGATTTGCAAATCATAAAAAAACGGCTTGCGTTATGCTGAATCTGTGCTAAATTTCTTTCCTGTCAAACAACCGAATCCAACAGGAAATATCACGATGCCTCAAAAACTGCCGCTGGTTCTCCCGATTCTGGCGCTCTCGCTTCTCCTGAGCGCCGGAAACCAGGATGCGCTCGATGCATTCACGCACGCCCGCGACAAGGAACGCGCCGGACAGCCCCTCACCGCAGCGGACTGGTACAACGAGGCTCAGGTCCAGGCCGACGATCCCGTCATCAAGGCGAACGCCCTCATGAACATGGCCCGCTGCTACCGCCGCGCCGGAAAATACGGCGCCGAATTCGACTGTCTCCAGAAGCTCGTCAAAGGCCACATGAACCGCATCAGCTATTCGGACGTAGTCAGCAGACAATATGAAATCGCGGACGAATTCTTCCGCGGACACCGCGACTATTTCGTTTCCTGGCTGCCCTTCGTGAAGCTGGACGACCGCACCTCCGAGATGTTCCGGACCGTGCTCGAGAACGCGCCGTGCTCGCCTTCCGCTCCGGAAACGCGTCTGCGCCTCGGCCGCATCTACATCGAGGAACAGCATCCGGAAAAGGCCATCAAGGAGTTCATGGAAACCATCAAGCTCCATCCGGAAACGATGGAAGCGAAATACGCCTCCCTGGAACTTGCAAACGTCCTTCTCCAGCTTTCCGAACGCGGCGACGGCGACGGGAAATACGCCCGCGACGCGATCGACGCCTTCGACGAATTTCTCAAGAAGCACCCGAACGACCCCGAAATCAAATGGGTCGAACGCGCGCGGGAACAGGTCCGCTGCTATATCGCTGAACGCTACCGCAAGCTCGGCGAATTCTACAACAGCCAGGGCAAGCCCGAAATCGCCCAGCGGTATCTGGCCATGGTCGTCCAGGATTATCCCAACACGCCGGACACCCCGAAGGCCGAAAAACTCCTTTCAAAACTCGACCACGAATTCCAGGCCAGCGGCGCAAAATGGACTCCCGCCGAACGCCAGTTCAAGATGATGAGTCTTCCGAAGGAGGAGGCGCCCGTCATGGTGATCCCTTCCGAAAGCGGCGGACGCTGGCTTCTTCCGGTCCGCGACCTCAAGGCCGGGATCGTTCAACAGGGGATGGAGGATTCCAAATGAAACGTTCCGTTTGTCTGCTGCTTTCGTCCGTGATCCTGCTGGCGGCCGCATGCGGCTGCGGCTACCGGATCGGCGCCCGCACCATGATGCACCCGCAGATCAAGACTCTTGCCGTCGCCGACGTCAAGAACGACACGCTCGAGCCGCTGGCCGCCGGAATCCTCCGCTCCCAGCTCGCCGAACAGTTCCAGCGCGACGGCGCAGTCGAGCTCAAGCAGATCGGCGAGGCCGACTGCGTCTGCTATGCGAAAATCGTCCATGTGAAGAACGAAACGATCCGCGAAGACTCCTATTCCTATGACATTACCTACCGCCCGGCCCAGTTCCGGCTGACCGTCACCGTGGAGTTCCAGGTGCTGATCCCAGGGAACGGAACTCCGCTCGTCGCCCGCCGCCAGGTTACGGGGCATGCCGACTACCAGCAGCTCAACGACATCAACGTGAACCGCTCGAACGCGCTCCGCTATGCCTGTCTGCGCGCCGCCAAGATGGTCGTCGAATACACGACCGAAGCCTGGTGATTTCCCGAAAGGATTTCCATGAAAAAACTGATTCTCTTCACAATCGCCGCGGCCGCCGTTCTGTTCCTGGCCGCGGGATGCGCATCCCGCAAGCTCGTTCCGGAGGAAGTGCTCCGCGTCCCGAAGCACGCAGCCATGAAGACGGCCTACAACCTCTGGTATGTCGAGCCGAAAAAGATGACTTCCGACAACGTCCAGCAGGGGACGATGCTCCGCCTGGGCACGGACGTCCTGATCCTTTCCATGAACGAGGATGAAGTCGTCTTCAAGGCGGAAGGGAAGACCTTCACGATCACGCTCACTTCCAACCAGAACGCCTCCATGGAAGCGTTCGCCGCCGCGCTCTTCACGCAGAAGAAGCCGGAAGAATACCTCGCCGGGACTCCGCCCGCGGTCATGGAAAAGATCCGCCGCGGAATCGTCACGAAGAACATGACCCGCCAGCAGGTGTTCGCCTCATTCGGCCCGCCCGTCATGGCGCGCACCCTTTCCCTGCAGAACAATACGTGGATCTATCAGGCGGACAACGTGAAGAGCCGCCGGGTGGTCTTCCTCGACAACCGCGTCCTCGACGTGCTGGAGCTCGACTGAAAAATGGAATACACATTTGACCGGATCGCCGCCGCCGCGGACGGCGTGCTCGAAGGATCCTTCCGCCCGGATTCCGCTGTCCGGAACGATCAGATCACAACAGATTCCCGCGAAGTCGGCCCGGGCTCCATGTTCATCGCACTGAAGGGCGATAAATTCGACGGGCACGAGTTCCTTGTCCAGGCCGCCGGAAAAGGCGCCGTGCTTGTCTGCGCGGAAAAATCCTGGAAGGGCGCCGTGCCTTCCGGAATTCCCGTGCTCCGGGTCGAGTCCACCCTTTCCGCCTTCCAGAAGATCGCCGCCATGCACCGGAACTCCTTTCCGGACCTGAAGGCCGCCGCGCTGACCGGATCCAGCGGCAAGACCAGCACCAAGGAAATGCTCCGCGCCATCTTCAACCGGGCCTTCGGAGCGGAACACGTGCTCGCCACCGAAGGCAACACCAACAACCAGATCGGCGTCCCGAAAAACCTCCTCCGTCTCACTTCCGGACATAAAATCTGCGTGATTGAAATGGGAACCAACCATTTCGGAGAAATCACGCCGCTGGCGGAATCGGTCGCGCCTGACGCCTCCATGATCGTTTCCATCGGACACTGCCACCTGGAAAGTTTCGGCACGCTCGAGGGTGTGGCGAAGGAAAAATCGACCATTTTCCGCTTCACGAAGCCGGGCGGCACGGCGGTCCTTCCGCGGAACGCCGCCGGACTCGACATCATGAAGAAGGCCGCCGACGGAAAGACGGTCGTCCTCTTCGGCCCGGGCGAAGGCTCCGCCGTCGAATCCGAATATCTTTCCGGCACGATGGACGGCACCGTCTTCCGTCTGAAGGACAACCGCACGGGGAAGTCCGTGCGCGTGGAATGGGGGCTGGTCGGACGTCATCAGGCCGCCAATGCGGCCGGCGCCGCGGCGCTTGCGCTCTCGTTCGGAATCCCGCTGGAGACCATTGCAGAAGGCTTGAAGAACTGCGTGCTTCCCGGCATGCGCATGAAACGTTCCGAACGGTTCGGCGCCTGCTGGATCAACGACGCCTACAACGCCAATCCGGACAGCATGTCCGTGATGCTTCAGTGGCTTTCCGAGTTCTGCGATTCCCGGAAACTGCTTCTGGTTCTGGGCGACATGCTGGAGCTGGGGCCGGATTCGGTCGCTCTCCACAAGAACATGCTTGCATACGCGCTTGACAAATTCCCCGGAGCGGCAATTCTCGCCGTCGGACCTCAGATGACGGCGGCCGCGAAGGAGATCGGCGCGCGGAAGAATCTCACGACCTTCCCGGATTCGAAGGCATGCGCAGCCGAAGTCCGGAAGTTCGTCCCGCAGGGCGGAATTGTGTTTCTGAAGGCTTCGCGCGGAACAAAGCTCGAACTTCTCGAACAGTAAATTAAAAAGGCTGTGTACAAAACATTGATTTTTTTTGCGCAGGGTGCAGGGCTCTTT
>CAZHPP010000290.1:0-5648 GCA_964534535.1 uncultured Victivallales bacterium
GGGCTGGAGGCACGACACGCTGGACTATTTCAAGCTGGACCCGATCTACCGCAGCTACAATCACGGGCGGCTCACGTTCTCCCTGCTTTACGCGTTTTCCGAAAACTTCATCCTTCCGCTCAGCCACGACGAGGTCGTGCACGGGAAATGCTCCCTGCTTTCCAAGATGCCGGGGGACTATCAGCAGAAGTTTGCGAACCTCCGCGGCCTTTACGCCTACATGTTCACGCATCCGGGCAAGAAGCTGCTCTTCATGGGCTCCGAGTTCGCCCAGTGGACCGAATGGAGCGAAAAACATTCGCTCGACTGGAATCTTCTCGACTATCCGCAGCACAAGTCGATCCAGAATCTTGTTTCCGACCTGAACGCGTTCTACCGCGCCCAGCCGGCGCTCTGGGAATGCGACTTTTCCTCCGAGGGGTTCCAGTGGCTCGACGGCGGAGACGCCCATCAGTCCGTGCTTTCGTATATCCGCTGGAACCGCGAGCATACGGACTGCGTCGTGGTGATCCTGAACCTCACGCCGGTCGTCCGCCGCGACTATGTCACGGGGGTGCCGTTCCCGGGGGAATGGGCCGAAGTCTTCAACACCGATTCCAAACGCTACGGCGGAACCGGAATCCTCAATGCGGGCGTCATGACGACGGCGCCCGGACTCTACCATGGGCAGGAACAGCATGTTACGCTGACTCTGCCGTGGCTGGGCGCGACCGTGCTCAAGCGCGTCGTCCGGGAAGCGGATTCCCATGGATAATCACATGCGTGCGCGTTTCGCCGCTTGCCGTTCCGTTCTGGCTGAGACGCTGAAATCCATCGAACGGACTCCGGCCGACTCCTTTCTGGCCGCGCTCTTCCGGAAAGAGCACAAGTACGGTTCTTCCGACCGCAGATTCATCCGCGATTCCGTGTTTGCCGTGCTCCGGCAGGCGCTCTGGCTCGAAAAGGCCGGAATCCCGCTCGATTCCGAACGCGCGCTGGAATGCGCCGTGGAGGCGGAATGTTCGCCTGAAAAGTTCTGTAAACTCACGGGAGCCGAAGTTTCCTTTGCCGATTCCCTGCCCGCGTTTGCCGGAATCTCCCCGCGGGACGCCGAATGGTTCATGAAGAAAGCTTCCCTCTGGATCCGCGCCAATGACGATTCTCTGAATCTTCCCGGATTCGAACGGCATCCCGCGGTCCGGAACGCATTCCGGGCGGAAGAATCCATGCCGAACCTCCGGAATTCTCCGGAATACCGGGCCGGAAAATTTGAAATTCAGGACCTTTCCTCCCAGTGCATCGGTCTGGCCGCCGCGCCGAAGCCGGGCGAATCGTGGTGCGATTTCTGTGCCGGGGCAGGGGGCAAATCCCTCCAGCTGGCGCAGCTCATGAATCACTCCGGTTCGGTCACGGCATCGGACGTGCGGGACTATCTCTTTGACGAGATTGCGGAGCGCGCCGCCCGCGCCGGTTCGAAGGATGTCATCCGCACGGTGCAGAAGTCCGCTCTCGCCGGAATGACGTTCGACGGCGTGCTTGTCGACGCTCCCTGTTCCTCTTCCGGAAGGTTCCGCAGGAATCCGGAACTCCGCCTGACGCTTGCCCCGGAAAAGATCGCGGCGCTCAGCCGTCTCCAGCTGGAGATCCTCCGGGAAGCTTCCGCGCTGGTGAAGCCGGGCGGCGTGCTCGTCTACGCCACCTGTTCCCTGATCGAATCCGAAGACGGCGGAATTGTCAGAAGCTTTCTTGCCGGGAATCCGGAGTTTTCCCCGGAACCGTTCCCGCACCCTCTTTTCAACCAACAACAGACGGACGGCCTGCTGAGAATTCACCCGTACGATGCGGACTGCGACGCCTCTTTCGCCGCACGCTTCCGCCGCACGGTCTCCCCGGCCCGCCCGAAATAAGGAAACGATATGCTGTTTGACGACACGGCTCAGAATGAAACGGAACCTCCGCCTCCATTTATCGACGCACACACCCATTCCTGGCTTCAGGGCGGCGGCGTCCTGAGGGTCCGGAACATCTTCCCGGACGCCGGATGTTCCGCGAATCTTCCCGACCTGTTCTCCATCGGAATCCATCCGATCCATCTGGAGGACGACGAACTCACGGCGCAGGAGCTCAGGACCATTGCCGACGTGGTTTCCGCCAATCCGGGCCGGGCCGTCGGGGTCGGCGAATGCGGACTCGACCATTTTTCCGAACATTCCATTCCGCGCCAGATTCAGGTGTTCACCTCCCAGATCGAAATTGCAAAACAGCACGGACTTCCCGTCGTGGTTCACGCCGTCCGCACATGGTATGAAATCATCCGGCTGAAAAAGCTTCATGACCCGGAGCGTCTCTGGCTCGCCCACGGCTTCCGGTCTTCCGAGGACACCGCAGACGAACTTGTCGACCACGGAATCCTGCTTTCGTTCGGGGAAGCCCTGATCCAGGATGAGCGCACGCGCGAAGTCTTTGCGGAAATTCCGGACGATTCCTTCCTGCTGGAAACCGACGAATCGGCCATTGAAATCCAGAAGATTTATCAGGTTGCCGCAAGCATCCGCGATCTGGAAATCACCGAACTCCGCCGCAGAATTGCGGAAAACTTCAAACGGGTCTTTACGACTGCCGATGAAAAACTCCTGGCTTGACCGCGAAATCCTTCTCCTGGGCGCCGAACGCGTGCAGAGGCTCGGCGAAGCACATGTGCTCTGCGTCGGGCTGGGCGGAGTCGGCGGACTCGCTGCGGAACTCGTCGTCCGCGCCGGAATCGGCGAACTGACCATCGTCGACGGCGACGTCTTCGAGGAATCCAACATCAACCGTCAGATCTTCGCCCTTTCGGACACGGCCGGACGGAAGAAGGCCGATGCCGCCTCGGAACGTCTGATGCGGATCAATCCCGAACTCCGGCTTCATGCGGTCGACTCCTTCCTTTCCGGCGATTCCATCGAAACTCTCCTTGACGCCGCAAGATATTCCTGTGTGATCGACGCCATCGACACGCTTCAGCCGAAAGTCGCTCTGCTTGCCGGATGCGTGCGCCGCGGAATCCCGGTCGTTTCCTCCATGGGGTCGGGCGCAAGACTGGACCTTTCCAGGATCACGGCGGCCGATATTTCCAAAACGTTCAACTGTCCGCTCGCGAAAGCGGTCCGCTGCGCCTTGCGGGAGCAGGGGGTCCGTCACGGCGTCACGGCCGTGTTTTCCAGCGAACTTCCCATCCGTTCCGCCGTGCTCGATACGGGAACCATGGAACATCACAAGCGTTCCACGCTCGGAACGATTTCCTTCGTCCCTTCTGCCTTTGCCTGCCGGTGTGCGGCCGAAGCCATTGCCATGATCCCGTAACAGTTTCTCCCGGTTGACACGCCGCAGTCACGGCAAAACAACCAGGAGCTGCTGATCATGAATCTTTCCGATGCACTTTTCCATTTTCACGTCCCGCATTCCTCCGAATCGAACAGCCCGGCGATGCCATCGTCCGGCCTCGTTTTTTATGCATCGCTGACATCGTTGAAGACGACTGCGGAAACAGGGCAGAGCCTTCCTGTAATTAATCCACAGTTAGGTAACTATGTTCCTTATGGTTTACATAAAGGCGTTCAATGCGCATTCCTTCTGTCTAACTCTCAAGTACTGTTACCCGGAGAGGATGGACTCAGCGAATCAGCGCCGGAAATTATTTCATTCTGGGCGTGTCCCACTGATTCAGGAAACCCACAAATTATGCGTCTTCCCGGGGGAATAAGGTGTATTTTTATAGATTCCTCCGGAGTAAATATTGGTATGGGAGACGACCACCTTTCAGCCTCGATTACGATAGGACAATGGAGTCATTTCTGTCTTATGTGGGATGGAACAAAAACGGATTTTTACTTGAACGGAACGTTCGCATCTACAATTCCTTATACTGGTAATCCAAGATATTCAGACCGATTCTGGCTTGGCGGAGGATACGCCTATCAGACATCGGTCCGAATTTACAACAGAATTCTTTCCGCATCGGAAATCACGACACTTGCTTCCGAACGCCGAGCAGAGGTTGAATCCTATGATCCGGCACCAAAGATTGCCGACATGGTCTTTTATGCTCCTCTTGCCAAAGACATCATCGACAAGGCAGGAGGCAAGGTTATGACGCAGACCGGAACCATCACGTTCCAGACTTATTGCGGGATCCAGTGCGCATATTTTGACGGCTCCAGCTATCTGGTCGGAGACTGGAGCGAGATCACGGGAGCATCTCCGTGCACGCTCTCCGCTTGGCTCTATTCCGAAAATTTCGGATATTCTCCAGCGTTCAACATTGGCAGTCCATCAGTGCATCATTGGCGCATGATCGGACTCACTACAGACGAAGGCAATATTTACGCATCTCTTTTCAGCACGACAGATGGAGACCTGAAGTCCAGCGCAAGCGGAGCCTACGCATGGCACCATATTCTGGCAACGTTTGATTCTGCGGTTACTACTCTGTATATCGACGGTGTCCAGTCCGGAACGCTTGCGATTGTTCCGGAAACGACAACCGGGTACATCGCGATCGGACGAGATACCAACGGAAATTCGGCCAACACAGTCGGCTATATCGCAAGCTGCCGCGTCTTCAGCCGGATTCTCACCGCAGAGGAAATTGCCGCGCTTTATGCGGAACATTCCGGAGACATCACGTTCTGAAAATCCGCTGTTTTCTCTCTCGGAAGAACAGAGAGATTGCCGTTTTCGGGAATTATTCCTGAAAACGGCAAATATTTTTCAATATTTTTCGAAAAAATACTTGCAAAATCAATCAAAACATGTCATATTTCGTCAATTCCAAAAAAACGATGGAGAACGGCAGTGGTACAGGGCGGACGAAAACTTCTTTCAACGGAACGCGAAGATCTGATCGTCAAGTGTGTTTCGGAAGGAATCAAGACCGTCGGCGAGCTTGTCATGAAGCTCAATGTGTCGGAAGCGACAGTCCGCCGCGACCTGGAAAATCTGGAACAGCAGGGACTCCTTCAGCGGGTTCACGGCGGAGCGGAACTTTCCCGCTTTCCGCACCGGGAGCCGCTCTTCAATGAAAAGGCCGGGATCAAGCCGGAACAGAAGACCCATATTGCCAGCCTTGCCGCCGACTTTGTGAACGATTCGGAAACGGTGTTCATCGACGGCGGCAGCACGCTTCTGGAGCTGGCGAAGCGCCTTGCGGCGCAGAAGCGCCGTCTGACGATCGTCACGAATTCCCTGATGGCGGCTTCCGAACTCATGGAAAGCGAATGCCGGCTGGTGATCGTGGGCGGAGAGTTCCGCGCGATCAGCCGCACGCTGGTCGGGCCGCTGACGGAATGCACGCTCGGCGCGCTCCATATCGACAAGGCGTTTCTCGGAACGATCGGATTTACCCTCGAACACGGGCTCACCACCACGGACGTGAACGAGGCCTATACCAAGAAACTTGCCGCCAAAGCCGCCGAAAAGGTGTTCATTCTTGTGGACTCCAGCAAGATCGGCGTGGATTCGTTCGTTTCGAGCGGAGACCTTGCCGACATCGACGTGGTGGTGACGGATTCCGGAATATCCCCGGCGTTCGTCCGTGAACTCAAAAAACGGAAAATAGAAGTCGTATATTAACCCAGAACCTTCAACAACAAACCAAAGGAAAAGAAGATGGGCAATTATTACAGCAATTC
>CAZHPP010000291.1:0-5647 GCA_964534535.1 uncultured Victivallales bacterium
GTAATCATCAGGGGAAGAAAGTTCAGCCGGAGCGGGAGTCTTTCAAAACCCGCTCCGGCTTTTTTGCGCACCTCAGGGAAAACAGATCACTCGGCGGAGTGGTCCAGCAGATGCCGGCAGTTCATGAGCTTTTCGAACAGGTCGTTCCGCGTATAGAAATAATGGTTGCTGGCCTCGAATCCGATCCGGGAATCATCGCCCGCCGTCTTCAGCAGACGCCGCACCGTCTCCATTTCGTCGCGGATCACGGAGGAAGTGTCCTTTCCCGCATCGCGCAGACGGACGAACCGGATCTGGTTCCAGGTCGACGTGAAATGCGTCTCCGCGGCCGAGGCCACGGAATAAAGGTCGTTCCAGTTTGCCGTGAGTTCGGGAGGCACGAGCGGTTTCGCCTCTTCCAGAATCTTCACGCCCTCGCGCCATTCCGCGGAAAGGAGTCCGAACGCCTTCTCGAAGATGTCCGCCGGATAATGGAAATTCCCCGACCATGTCCTGAGATCGTCATAGGGGAATCCGATCATGGTGGCCCTGCGGCCGGTGGGTTCGGCCCAGAAAAGGCTCATCGGGCCGAAATTCTGCGGAGCCGTGTAGATCGTGTCCGTCAGATGGAAGGGGAAGAAGGTTTCAAACGCATGCTCGAAGTGATTCCATGCGGCAAGGATCTCTTTTGCGGCCGGGCCGAACTTGCGCTCGGCAAGCTCCTTCTTCGAGGAGCCGAGCAGCTCCAGGTTTCCGCCGGGGTAGCCGCCGAGCGTCCAGCCGAGCATCAGGTCGGAAACTCCGGCCTTCGAAAGATTCTTCAGATGGCGCTCCACCAGTCCCGGGACGGGAATGTACGGCACCGCGGAAAGCTCCCATGTGGCGTTCACCTGGACTTTGGCCGTGGTGTGGATTCCCTGCGCGGAAGCCAGCTTCCAGAGCCGCAGCGCCGGGGCACCCGGCCCGACCTTGGAAATGGAATAGTCCAGGACTTCTCCCTTTACTCCGAGACAGTCTGTTTCGAGCGCGGTTTCGCTGACGGCCATCACCCCGACGTCCTTCGGGAGCAGTTCAAATACACGGGCATCCCATTCCCTTGACCAGGCCCAGCTCCATGCGATCACCTTCGCCTGCGGGTTGGCCCGGTGCGCGCCGCGGCTGATTGCGGCGTTGACTTCGGCGATCAGAGCGGCCGGTTCCCGATCCCTGCAGCGCGGACAGGTGCAGGGACCGCGCGACTTGCAGTGCGTGAGATTTTCCGACTGCGAGATCGTGAAGACGCCACCGAGTTCGGGGACTTCCCGGAACAGGCGCTCCACGCCGTCGGAAAGCATCTCCAGCACAGGCGTGCCCGTAATGCAGAGCGCCATGTTGACGTCCTCCGTGCTGCCGGCCCAGTCCGGATGCTTCCTGAAAAACTCGTGCGGCATGCACCGCGGCTCGTTCAGATAAAGATAGATGCGGACGCCGTACTTTGCGCTTTTCGCGGCGAGTTTCCGCAGATTCGCAAGCCGCTCCTGCCAGCGGGCGGACTGCGGGAGGTCTTCGCCCAGCCACGGCACGAGCGTGTAAAGAGTCCCCTGAAGCCAGACGGCGTTCACGCCGGAGGCGGCATAATCGGAAAACAGCCCTTCCGGCAGCGGATCTTCCTGGAGCAGCGGATCGCCGTAGACAAGCGAATAGGGATACACCATCTTGAGCCCGAAGGAATCTTTTCCGGCAGCGGCACAGGGCTGCTTTTTCCCGAAATGCTTCAGGAAATCGAACGGCTTCGCGGAAGGCCGGGGAAGCGTGGCACGTTCGGCCAGGACAAATCTGCGGATTTCCGCGGTGCGGCGTTCCTCCTCAGGGGAAAGCTTTGTCCAGCGGACCTGTTCCGCGGCCGGTTTGTATTTCCCCATCTTGTGCCACATGAAGTCGTCCTCCTTGAGCGTGGAGGCGAGTTTGTCCGGAGTCCAGTCGAGGAGCTGCAGAATCTGGGAATACGGCAGGAGCTCCCAGTTGCGGCGGATGACCGTAAGGTATCCGCGTTCGAGCCAGAGCGCCGTCTGTTCCGGATCAGAGTCCGGTTCCAGCCCGAGCCGGACTGCTTCCGTGCGCAGAGCCGATTCAGGGATGCCGAGGACGGCGGCCAGACGGGAATCCGGAACAAGTCCCAGATTGCGCCAGAGCACGGTCTGCCAGCGTGTTGGAAAATGGGCAAATTCAAGCGGCTTCGGTGCGGTACCGACCGGAATTTCGGAAACTTTCATTGCGGACTCCTGTTGGATAAAGAATATTTCAGTATAGTAGCACCCGTTCCGGGTGAAATCAAGAGAAAACGCGGAAAATCGGAGCATGCGGTTGAAAAAGTCCCGTTCAGCGGTTATCTTACGCACATGAAAACAGGAAAGGAAATGACTGTATGCGGACTCTGATTCTTGTGCTGGCAGCCGCGCTACCGCTGGCCTGTTCCGCCGGAGACTCCCCGCTCGAAAAGCTTCAGGCCGAACGGGCCGGGGTCCTGAATGAAATGGCTTCCGCCCGCGCCGCCGCAATCAAAAGCGACTCCGAACTCCGGAAGCTCAATTCCCGGATCATGGACCTGCAGCGCGAACTCGCAATCCGTCTGGATTCCAAACCGGAACTCCGCACGCTCAACGACAGGCTCATGAAGCTCGACTCCGGAATCGAAGATCTTCAGAACAGAACCAATACTCCCGGAAAGAAATAATCCCATGGCACCCATCATCATCACATAAGCATGCGAAATTGTCAGTATGTGCGCCGCCGGCAAGAAAGTCGCCGCGGAACTCAATGCCCAAACCGCCGCCCGCGTCGCGGAACTCAAGTCGAAGCAGGGCGTCACGCCGGGTCTGGCCGTGGTCCTGGTCGGAGACGATCCCGCCTCCCAGGTCTATGTCAACACCAAGGTCAGACGCTGCGCCGAGCTCGGAATCCGCTCCGAAAAGATCGTGCTTCCGGCGGACACCACGCAGGAACGCCTGCTCGCCGAAATCGACTCCCTCAACCGGAATCCGCTGATCCACGGAATTCTGGTCCAGTCGCCCCCGCCCCCGCAGATCGACGAAGCCGGGGTCATTCTCGCCGTCGACCCGAAAAAAGACGTCGACTGCTTTCATCCCTTCAACGCGGGGAAACTGTTCCTCGGCGACATTTCCGGATTCGTCCCATGCACGCCGTTCGGAATCATGAAGCTCCTCGAATATTATAAGATCCCGACCTCCGGCAGACACGCCGTGGTCCTGGGACGCTCCAATATCGTCGGGAAACCCATGTACGCCCTGCTTTCCATGAAAGGGGTCGACTGCACCGTCACGCTCTGCCACTCCCGCACAAGGAACCTGCCGGAGCTGATGCGCACGGCCGACATCGTCGTGGCGGCCATCGGCAGACCCGAGTTCGTCACGGGAGACATGCTGAAGGAAGGCGCGGCCGTGATCGATGTGGGAATCAACCGCATTCCCGATCCCGCCGCACCGAAGGGATACCGTCTCGTCGGCGACGTGGAGTATCCGTCGGCATTGAAGAAGGTTTCCGCGATCACGCCGGTGCCCGGCGGAGTCGGTCCGATGACGATCGCCATGCTGATGCGGAATGCCGTCAGGGCCTGCGAAATGACCCTGAAATAAGCTTCCGGAAAAAATCTGGAAAAGAAAAGCTCCGGATCGCAGGGTCCGGAGCTTTTTTCATCTTGCGGAAGAATGTTCCGCTTACTGGCGGAACGGCGGAAGTCCGCGCATTTCGCGTTCGCGGAGCGGCGTGCCGTCGGGGTTGATCAGACGGCAGGTCAGGAAGATCAGCAGGTTCGTCTTGGTGCTGGCCTTGGACTTGGACTGGAACATGCGTCCGATCAGCGGGATGTTGCCCAGGATGGGGTACTGGTCGTCAAACGCATTGACCTTGTCCTTGATGATGCCGCCGACGACCACGGTTTCACCGTCGTAGCAGTTCACGAAGGTGTCGACCGAACGGACCTCGATGATGGGCATTTTCAGGACGTTGGTGTACGTCTGGCTCTGGTTGTTGCCGGTGGAGACGGTCAGCTGGTAGCTGTAGTCGGTCCAGCCGACGAACGTCTTGATGTTCGGGGCAAGCGGCATGGAAATCTTGTAATAATTGTCGGCCGGGTCCACGGTGGGACGGACCTGAAGCGTGATGCCCAGTTCCTCGGCCTCGTCGAACTGCGGGATGGAAGGCGTGAACAGCGGAACGGAAGTTCCGTTGGAGCCGGCAATCGTGCCGACGTCGGCCTCGTCCCAGTCGGAGGGGAAGTACTCTTCGTAGGTCATGGCGATTCTCGCCTGATAGCCGTTGGTGGTGGTGATTCTGGGGCAGGCGAGAATATCGGCGGAGTCGGCCTGGTCAAGGGCGGTCACGGCGGCGGAGGCACGGTATCCGTACTTGTTGGTGTACTGATAGCTGTAGAGTCCGTCGAGCGTGTTTTCATAGCCGGAAAGGCTCTTGATGGTGCGGACCATGTTGCCGCTGTTCTGGCCGAAGCTGACCGACTTGTCCTGAATCGGGGCCTTCGTGTAATAGAACGTGGAGGTGCCGCTGGGAACGACCGCACTGTCGCCGGGCTTGTAGGTGCCGAAATACTTGACCCAGCCGTTGGCGTTGGGATCCTGATAATAGAGGTTGGCGTTATAGTTCGGCGTGGCGCCGCCGACGGTTCCGGTCTGGAGTCCGTCCTTGACGTTGGCGTAGGACACGTTGCTGTTCTGTCTGGACACCAGGTACTGGAATCCGAGTTCCTCGAGGTCGTTCAGCTGGACTTCGACGAACTTGGTTTCGATCAGGACCTGCGGCTCGTGGTCGGCCTTCATCTGACGGAGATGCTCTTCGACCTTGGCGAGATTTTCGCGGGTGTTGGTGACGATCAGGCGGCCGCTGGCCTTGTCATACTTGGCGGAGGCTCCGTTGTCGAACGGAATGCCGTCCTGGACGAACATCGTCTTGGCGTCCGGCGTGTTCTGCAGCTGGCCGTTGTCGACGATGTAGATGCGCATCTCCATGTCCTCAAGCGGGACATTGAGCGGCGCAACAATGACGGCATCATCGTCGAGCTTGTATTTGAGCTTTGCGGAGGTGCAGATATATTCGATGGCCTTGAGAAGCGGCGTGCTTTCCGTAGTCATGGTGATGCGCGGGATTTCGGAATCGTCTCCGGAGCCGGCATTGGCCGCGGGCGCCGCAGCGCCGCCTTCGGCAGGATTGAATCCGGCTTCCATGCCGCCGGCCAGAGGATTGTTCTGACGGTTCTGCTGACGGCCCGATGCGGCCGGAACGGAACCCGATTTCAGGTAAAGGATGTTGACCCCGACCTTGTCCGGGTCAAGCTGACGGCTGCGGTCCATGAGATTCCGGAGCACGCTGATGACGTCGACGTCTTCGAAGTTGATCTGGTCGATGATGATTTCGTCAAGCTTTTTCGCAAGACGGTTTTCATGGCCTTCCTTGACAATGGGATCGGCGACGAACTGTTTCGAGAGCGGGCTGTTCGAATTGAGACGCGGAATGTTGGGGGAAAGCATTTTCAGCTCGGCTTCGGCAACCATCATGGAGCGGGTGGCGCTGGTGCGGTGGGAGCCGCTGGCCAGAAGTCTCTGCAGAGTCTTGCGGATTCCTTCAACGGCGCGGAGGTTGAACGGGTCGGCGGAAAGAA